>JANNPR010000174.1:0-1482 GCA_031400345.1 Planctomycetota bacterium
TGACAATACTAACAGACAACTATTCGGGGCGAATCGTCACGTATCCCCATCAATTCGATTAGCGAAGATTAGTGTTCCCGATCTTCTTTCCCGCTCAAGGATTCCGGTCGGTAACGAACTTAGGACAGTCGAAGTAGTGCAGAGGCCGTTAAACCACCCGGGCAAGCCGGATGGCGAAAGATGCAATTCCGTTGGCGCGGCGGACACGGAGCTACGGCGTATCAGACCGATGCATCGTCCTTTACGCGTTCACGCTTTTTGCTTTGATGGGAATAAATCGCTTGGCGCGAGGATCGACTTTACAAGAAACGACCACGATGCATGACTCGTCATATTGGACAATGGCCGGACTGGTCTTACGTCATGCTTCAAATCTGTGAATCAATCTGAGTCACGTCTCACGGTCATCTCATTTTCATTGCGGCTGCGCCGCGAGGAGGATAATGATGTTGCGCTCACGGTACGCTTTTGTGCTGGTTGCGGCAGTTTTGTCCGGATTGCTTAGTGCCGGTTGTGCTCGGGAGGGTACTACTGGATCGGAGCGTGTCGACCACGCGGCAGCCAAGTCGGTCCCGGCTAGTTCCCAATCCAATACCCCCATTCATCAGGCTGAGCCTAACCAAAATGTGCCACGCACGGCCGGCGGACTTGTTGTTTCCCCAGCGCATGGTTACCAGCTTCCGTCGGCCCAGGGATTCGGACCAGGTATCGGCGGAGATAAGTACGCCCATATCGAAGAAAACAGTTATTCAGCCGTGCGCGATCAGCCGCTGTCGACCTTCTCCATCGACGTTGATACTGCATCCTATTCGAAGATGCGGATGTATCTGATGCAGCAGCACAGGCTTCCGCCCGTCGACGCGGTACGCATTGAAGAGTTGGTCAATTACTTCCAGTACTCCTACTCGCCGCCGGTAGGCGATGATCCTTTCGCAATTCACGTCGAAGTGGCTCAATGCCCGTGGAATGCCCCTCACCTGCTGGCGAGAATTGGGCTAAAGGGTCGCGAATTAGAACATGAGCGACCGCCATGCAATCTGGTTTTCCTGCTCGACGTTTCTGGTTCCATGAACGCACCCAACAGAATTGGCCTGCTACAGCAAAGCATGCGCATGCTCGCATTGCAGCTCGGCGAGCACGACAGAGTGGCCGTCGTGGTGTACGCCGGAGCGGCCGGCCTTGTCCTGCCATCCACGGTTGGCAATCGTAAAGCCGAGATTGTCGACGCCATCGAGCGATTACATGCCGGAGGTTCGACAAATGGCGGGGCTGGAATTCAATTGGCATACCGCGTCGCCCAGGAAAACTTGATTTCGAATGGCGTCAACCGCGTCATACTCTGTACGGATGGTGATTTCAACGTAGGGGTGACCAGCACCAGCGAGCTGATTCGCATCGCGGAATCCGCCGCCAAGGCCGGAGTGTTCCTGACGGTGCTCGGCTTTGGTATGGGTAACCATAACGATGCGATGCTCGAGGAGA
>JANNPR010000175.1:0-6059 GCA_031400345.1 Planctomycetota bacterium
GAGACCATTCGCGGGCTCATCGAGAATCAGCGCGACCGGGTCGTGCAGCAACGTGCGGGTGGCCCAAATGCTGTTCCTTCAATCGGACGATCCGAAGGCGGACATCCACCTGTATGTGAACTCTCCGGGAGGAAGCGTCAGCGCGGGCCTCGCGATTTACGACACGATGCAGTTTGTGACCTGTGACGTGGCCACCTATTGCATTGGTCAAGCTGCCTCTATGGGCGCCGTACTTCTAACGGCAGGAGCTGCTGGGAAACGGTATGCCCTGCCAAACGCTCGAATCATGATCCACCAACCGCTGGCTGGCATGCAGGGACCCGCGGAAGAGATCATGATCCATGCCAAGGAATTTAAACGAATCAAGCAACGGATGAACGAGATACTCCTCAAACATACCGGTCATCCCTTAGAGAAAATTGAGAAAGACACGGATCGTGATTGTTTTATGACCGCGGTTGAAGCGATGGAATATCATCTTGTCGATCGCGTGATTGATCGAATGGAAGTGAAGGACACTACGAAGAAAGGCGAGTAGGAAGAAAGGTAAGTAGGGGGGCATTGAATCCAAAAATACGTCGGCGTTCGTCGACGGATTCGACAGGTCCCATTTTCAAGGCTATTTTCCCCGAGCTTGGTGTTTCAACGGAATGAACCTCCGCGGCTTGCTATTTATTTCTGTGTTGAGCTGTGTGGCGATCGGTTGCCGCCGGGATGCCTACTTCGATGCTTACGTGGAAACACTCAATGCGGAAAAACGCGCATTGGAAGACGAGATCTACGAGCTTCAGTTCGACTATGAAGCCCTGTGTCGCGATCTAGAAGCATGTCGCAACGGCACGTCGAAAGATGCCGATCGTGATCGCACGGGGACCCGCGACAACACCATTCCAAGACCATCGAAACTGGACCGCAAAAAAGCCTCTCAGGAGTTGGATGAAAAGTCTTTGTTGGAGCCGCCGAAAGTAGAGACTGGGACGCCAACCGAAGTGTTGCGCGATAGTTCACTGCGCGATTCGTCGGCAGGCCCGAGAATAGTCGAGCCCGCGCCTGAGAATCGCTTATCAGCCCGAGCGACATCACCACCTTCGAGTATCTCGCCGGTTGAGGCCGACGAATCCTCACCGGCTGAATCACTACCATCAAATGTAGACTCGCCAGAGCCACCCGCGATTCTTGAAAAGCCGGAAAACCACGCCGCGGCGAATCGTCCGGAGAGCCCTACGGCAAAATGGGTCACGCAAATCGTGGTTCACGCCGCTCAAACTGGAGGGGCCAACTTTGACGAGAAGCCAGGCGATGACGGAATTACCGTGCTAGTCGAACCGCGTAATGCGGTGGGCGAGTTCGTGTCTCAAGCTGCCCCGATCTCATTGGTTCTGCTGGATCCGACGCGGTCTGGCGAAGACGCCAGGGTGCAACGTTGGGACTTTGACGTTGACGAGACTCGCACCGCCTTGCAGGCGGGGAAACAGGGTATTCTGCTCAAGGCTAATTGGAATGGCAGACCGCCCGACAATAATCATCTCGTATTGTTCGTCCGGTACGAAACCATCGACGGCCGAAAACTGGAGGCAAAACGCGAAATTACGCTTTCCAGCCCTAGTGATTTTTCGCATCGTTGGACGCCTCGAGGTCCCATTAACCAAGCCAATCCGTCTGGTGAGCAACGAACCATTGAGCCCCACGATTCGGGTCAGCTGACACCCGTCGATACGGAGGCATTGCCCGCTCCGGCAGCTCGGCCTGTCACCCAGCAAAAAGAGTCGGCGCCGCCCGAGTTATTAGATGTGCCCGCACCGGTTCGCTCCACCACGCAAGCCGAAACATCGGAAAATGCAGTGAATCGCGTTGCCAACTGGAAGGAAGATCGGATTCCGCGGCGCCCGCAACGCACTCTTTGGAAACCATACCGCTGAAGTTTCTGGGCGTCACCATAACACCTTGGGAACTGCACAAGTTACTTGTTAAACCCGGTAGGAGCCTTGAACCACGAAAAACACCAAACTAACGAAAAGGGATACGACATCATTTCCGGATGCGTTCCCATTCGCTGCAGGTGTTGCCGAAGTGAAGGCGCACGTCGAGACGGAAGCCTGTGACCTCGATGTTGTTTTCCAGTTGGGCAGGGCGAACGTCGGATCATAAGTGGCGGCTTTGATCTGCTGTCGTTTCTTTCGTCTGATTCGTGTTATTCGTGGTTTGTTTCTTACCGCGATTCCAAACGGTTTTGCCCGTCCACGACGGATGCACGCCTTGATTTGGAAGTCCTGGCTGGACAAACTAGGGATGCCTAGATGAGAAGCTAACTGCGACAGATCCGGCGGACCGGCCAATATGCCGAAGCTGGTTTCTTGGAGAACCGAGTCATGCCTAGTCCATTGACCGCAAAACAGGTTTGGGATCGTGAGTTCCTTGAAATTCGGTGCAAGGTGTTGGAACTCGCTGCGGCATTCGATCGACTCTATCGTGCCGATGGTTCGGTCAACGACGATCCCCGGCACGCTCGTCTTCGTGATTCTCTGAATGTATTACAAGAGGACAGAGACGATCGAGCTGAACAAGTGCAGCTGATCTTCTCACGGTCATATTCGGCAGAATGGCGAGATGAATTCCAACTCGACCGGTCGCCGACTATGAAACCGCGCTAGGCGGCGCGCTGATCACACCGGGGGAGCCAAAGCTCCGCGAGGTTTTCATGGTCTGTTATTCTTGAGAGTTCGAGTTCATGTATTATATCGATCCGCACATCCATATGATTTCGCGGACCACGGACGACTACGAAACCCTAGCCAAGATGGGTTGCGTAGCTGTTAGCGAGCCGGCGTTTTGGGCGGGATTCGATCGAGGCAGCGTGGAGAGTTTCCGCGATTACTTTCGGCAATTGACGGAATTCGAACCGAAACGAGCTAGCCAATATGGAATTCAGCATTTCACATGGCTATGTATCAATGCCAAGGAAGCCGAAAACGTCGAGCTTTCACGGGCGGTGATTGCGATGATCCCCGAGCTTCTCGAATGCGCGAATGTTTTGGGCATCGGTGAAATTGGCTTGAACAAGAACACCAAGAACGAAGCTACCATTTTTTTGGAACACCTGGACCTCGCAGCCCGTTACCGTCAGCAGATCCTGATTCACACGCCTCATTTAGAAGATAAGTACCAAGGGACGCGGATGATTCTGGACATGCTTTGCGACGACACCCGTTTAGAACGTACACGGGTGTTAGTAGATCATGTCGAAGAGCACACCATACGCCACGTGTTGGAGCGGGGATTTTGGGCCGGAATGACACTTTATCCCGTGACAAAATGCACTCCTCAACGAGCCGCGGATATGATCGAACTGTACGGGACCGAGCGCCTCATGGTGAACTCGGCAGGCGACTGGGGTCCTTCGAAACCAACAGCAGTTCCCGATCTGATTCTGGAGATGCGACGCCGTGGGCATCCAGAAAGCCTGATACGCAAGATCGTCTTTGACAACCCACAGGAGTTCTTTGGGCAGAGTCGCAATTTCCGGTTCTCAGCGCGCAACTAACCCCAATCATTGAACTGCAAGCGCAAACGAAGCGAAACCGTTCACTGAGCAGTTGATTGAGGGGAATAGGAAGAGAGACGAAGTGTGCCACTGGCAGCCGCTGGAGTGGTTTGGCATCAGGTACACGTTTTTTCAGCGGCAGGCCAGTGTGCAGTCCGGTAGGTGTAGTTCCAATCCAATCCCCCCGGAGACAGCACTGGCTTGCCGCCGAAAGTCCGTCTTCGAATTCTCACGTCGACTCCGGCGGCTGCCAGTGGCACACTTCATCCTTCAATCTCTATGAACACCACTTCGTTCTTCACTCGAGTTCGTGAACCACCACCAGGTTATGAGCATTGGGGACGAAGTCGCTCCCAGTGACATAGACGATGCAATCGCCGGTGGTCAAACCACATTCTTTTCGCCCCCAATCACTGATGAATTTGCGTAGCTGCGGTCCGTCATTTACCGGCGCACCGATTAATGGCGTAATCCCCCAAAACAAGCTCATGCGCCGTAATGTGGCGGCCGAGTCGCTGACGCCGATGGAGGGAGTGAAACCACGTTGTTTCGCTTTCACCCTCGCCGTGGCACCGCTGCGGGTAGAAATTACCACGAGTCTAGCGTGCAATTGTTCCGCGATGCGTGCAGCACCGTAAACGGTTGCGGCCGTAATAGGGTGCACGCCGGCTAACGCGGGGATGGACGAACTCGGTAATGGCATCTCGAGTAGCATCCGTTCGGTCGACAACATAATCCGATTCATCATCTCGACGGTTTCCACCGGATAGTCGCCGATCGCCGTTTCTCCGGAAAGCATACAGGCATCTGCGCCATCTAGGATGGCGTTGGCCACATCGCTGACTTCGGCGCGGGTTGGCTGACGAGAATGTTGCATGCTGTCCAGCATTTGTGTGGCAACGATCACGGGCTTACTATATTTCTGACAAGCTGAAATGATTCGCTTCTGAGCAACCGGCGTTTCAGCGATGTCAATTTCCACTCCTAGATCGCCTCGAGCAACCATGACCGCGTCGGTCGACAAGACGATCTCGTCCAGCCGCTGCAAGGCCTCTCCTTTTTCGATCTTGGCAACGACCATCGCCGACGATCCCTGCGAACGGAGCAGCTTCTTCAGCTGTTCGATCTCCACTGACGTTCGCACGAAACTTAAACTTACGAAGTCAATTTCCTGATTGGCCGCCCATAAAGCGTTGCTAATATCAGCATCGGTTAGGGCAGGGACACTAAGCGTGGCTCCTGGCAAATTAATGCCCTGACGACTGCGAAGACTTCCGGAAGATGTGACCCGCAAACGCACCGAATCGCGTTCCTTGGCGATTACCACCATGCTGACCGTCCCGTCCGCCAGCATCACACGATTGCCGACATTCACTTCGTCGATCAATCGTGGATAATTCGAGACAAACTCATCACGCGCCGTTGGCCGATCTCCGCGGATAAAGCGAAACTCCTCACCCACATTGCACTGACTGGGATCTTCAAACAGAGTCCCCAATCGAATCTTGGGACCTGCCAGGTCAACTAAAATTCCAATCGGCCTTTGGAGTTCGGAGCTGATGCGTCGGATGTCGTTGACGACGGTATCATGTTCCTCCCGCTTCCCGTGAGCCATATTGACTCGAAAGACATCGACGCCGGCACCGATCAGAGCCGACAGTTTTTGCGGTTGGCTGCATGCGGGCCCAACGGTGGCAACGATTTTTGTTCGCACTCGACTTGCGAAGGGTTGTTCTCTATCCATAGTGGATTCAGAATCTATCCTAAGTTAGGGATCCAAGGAAAGAGATTACATTGACTTCGGACATTCCCCTTCAGCAGCTGGTAGAGCCCACGAACTCACGTGTTGAGGGTAGTCCCTTGGCAAAATTGCAGCGCCGCGGGATTCTCGCCGCCGCAATCCTGGCCGGAGTTCTATTAGGTTGGGCCAGTATTACCTTTTGGACGCATCGCCGCCCATTGCCCATTCTCACACCAGATGGTTTCCAGGCAGCGCGTCTCACTTGGGAGACGCATGGCCCCGATTCCTATAATATCGAGACAAAAGTAAGCGGGCGTCAGGGGGCTACTTATTATGTTGAAGTCCGCCAAGGCGAGGTGGTTCGAGCCACTCGTAACGGACAGGCGCTAACGCAACAACGGACGCTCGGCACGTGGAGCGTTCCCGGCATGTTCGGAACGATCGAAGCGGACATAGGAAATTTAATTCAACATGCGTCCGGAAATGCAGGGCCAGAGACTCCCAACGTCCATTTGCGATGTTATTTCGATCCGCGTTTCGCCTATCCTGCACGCTATCATCGGACAGAGATGGCAGGCACCAGTGGGAACATCGAAGTCTCTTGGGAAGTGACGCGATTCGACGAGGTCGTACGGTAACGCCAAGCGATCCTCTCCACGTAACTAACTTGCCCTCGGCTAACTTGCCCTCGGCTAACTTGCCTAACAGAACCACAAGGTTGACCGCTAGCACGAGGCCTGCCCGCATTCCGGCAATTCCCCTTGCGGGGCGAGACGG
>JANNPR010000222.1:0-3169 GCA_031400345.1 Planctomycetota bacterium
CGGGTGAAACCATGACGGAGTGGCTGGTGGAGGGGATGGTCGATGCATTGCTGGATCCATCACTCCTTGTGGCACGACAGCTGTTGCAGCAAGCGGCTCTGTATATCGTGCCGAACATGAATCCCGATGGTTCAGTGCGCGGCAACCTGCGTACTAATGCGGCGGGCGCGAACCTGAACCGGGAATGGGTGTTGCCGTCGATGGAAAATAGTCCTGAGGTATTTTTGGTTCGAAACAAAATTCACGAGATCGGCTGCGACCTGTTTCTCGATATTCACGGCGATGAAACGTTGCCGTATGTGTTCGTCGCCGGGTGCGAAATGCTGGAGAATTTCAGTGCAAAACAGGCGCTCGAGCAGCAGGCGTTCATCGACAACTTCAAGCGTGCCAGCCCGGACTTTCAGACGGAACATGGATATGGCTCCGGAAAATATCGGGAAGACATGCTGAAACTGGCATCCAAATACGTCGGACACGCGTTTGGATGCGTGTCGCTGACCCTCGAAATGCCGTTCAAGGACAATTTGAACCGGCCCGATAGGCAGACCGGCTGGAACGGCGCGCGCTTCCGAATTATTACTGTAAGCGACGATTTCGAAAATGAAATTGCATCGCTTTTATTCATTGAATGCCATAAAGAAGCCGAAACGATCCAGTTGACCGCGCGCGCAATTAAAACAATCGTGTCCAGAGTCGAAAAGCGCATCTATCGAGAATTCCGGAACACGCATAAACTCCATGACGAAATTGTGGAGGCTCCGGCATCGAGGGAATGGTTGAGTCCCGACCTATTGAATCACATATCCACGCGTTTCAGTAAATTCCTTACTGCGACACTCTCAGCAAGAGAAGCTGTGCTGTTTCAGTTAATGTTTGTCGATGGATTGTCCGTGGCGCAGGCCGCCAAACACACCGGCATTAAGAAGAGTTCAGCATATGAGAGCCGATCACTAATTCAGCAAGCGTTTAGCAAATTCTCGGAAACAATTAACCTGCCTGACGATGTTCGACGGCCCAGATAAAACAGCAGACAGTTGAATTTCTGGCGTAATTCCCCGAGTGTGACAGTTCTCAGGTTGGCGCTCGAGCCGTTCTAATCCTGCTCGGCCGCGTTTCTTCAGGTCGCAGTTTGCATTCGCCATCCTGCGCGCGTTCGCCTTGCGGGATGTCATAGAGATAAGTCGGGGCTTTGGACCGCCGACCCATGTGAACACACATTCAGCTAGGAGGCGACGCGTCCATCACATCAAATGTGGGGGAGAATCTGCGTTGAAATCAGTGATTACTAGCCCGATGTCCGTAATCGGTCATTGGCCAGTCCGACTACCAAGTAGATGTGCCAAAACTTAATTCTCCTTCCAGTTGCGTAAGGGCAATGTAATGTCGAAAGAAAAACTCCGACCAAAATCGGACGCCCAGCCTGACGCCGTCGGACTTACTCCCGTTCGCAGTGATGACGCGATTCCAATTAATCCCGACCGTGGCCGTATGACGCCGGCCCAATTTGTGGAACAGAAGTTACGCGCAGTGTTGCGGCGCGATAAGCCCATCAAGGTTTTTGCAACGCCAAAGAGGAAGACGCCGACAGCGCCAATCGTGCCACAAATGACGGTGTTAATCGACCCGGGAGATGCCCCCGAGGAGTTGATCACACAATTGTATGTCGCACTTTCCTCCCTGTATCGCGCCTACGGTGGATCCGGACTCAAGATTGCCAAAGACGAACGACGGTCATTTGCAGGGGAGGTAGTAGGATGAGCATGATCCCAACAAAGGAAGGCGAAACCGTCATCCACCGAACAGATTTAGAACCAGCGGATCCAAAGGACTCGCGAAATAGATGGCAGAAATTAGTTAGTGCGATTCGCATTGCCATGGGGATGAAACCGCTTTACCTCGCCGAAAGATGGTCCGTCGCTAAAATCAGGCATGAAGAGGCTTCGGCAGATGCCAAAATGCTTAGCGCAAAGGCCGAGTACGAAATAGGAATGGCGCAAGCACGAGCCATTGAACTCGAGGCGCAGGGCAGGCTTGCAAAGAATCTGGCGATTGCAACGCTTTTAGAGTCTCAAGCGAACCCTATTGTTCTCGAGTTACTGAAGAACAAGACAACAACAGAGGCAATTAGCGAACTAAAATCCATCGTTGAACAAATTAGAAAGTTTGGTGGCGACGTAGAGATTGAGTTTCCAAACCTAACACAAGCTAAACTCGACATAGACCGCAGAAAATGACGCCGACTTGCGAAACGGGTTTTGGTAGGACTTGACGAAGCGATTCTTGCTATGGCGTAATATGCAACGTCCATAATTCTGCCTTGCCTTCTTCAAGGATACTGAATTCGAATCGTCATCAAGGTACTGGCAGCCACCGTTTTACTTACCCTTTGTGAGGATCGTCTACGGCGCGGCTGCAGATCACAACTCTATCGACTAGACGGCTTCCCGGTTCAGCGATCGCAAAAGACGGTCTGCAATTCCAAGTCGCCGTACCTACTACGGTTTCGATTCGCACTTCTTTAGCAATTCGCCGAACGACTTGCGTGTGGCTTCGTTTCCCGAAATCGCTCGAGTAAATGGTCAACGTAGTCATTTAATCGATTGCATAACTGTGAAAATGGTGGCCCTGGCGTTCGCGGAAAGCGCCACTGGGCACGCGTCCAACCATTCATCAAACTCGGCCAGTGGATTCGGGGGATTCTGCGGTTCGCTGTTCGGTGTGGCTACAAAAATGGAGCGCGGCGGATTAGATTGCGATTTTTCGGGCGATTTCGATGGTGGTTCGAATCCTGTCACCCCGACTTGAATCGGCAACAGCTCCTCGCATTGATTTGTGGCGAGCTGTTTTGTTGTTAGCAGCGGTTTAGAGACAGCGAGCACGATAAGTGATTTGGTACAATTAGCTGCCCAAAACCTGCTTGTCTTTAACGCCGATTGCTGGAAACCGTTGTCAGTTCCAAGTTGTCAGTTCCAAGTTGTCGAGTTCCAAATCCAGTCGCCACTCCCTGCGGACCGAACAGTGGCCCTCTCGATCCCGTGCCTGAGGACACCAGCAAGAGACGGTCGTCGCCGCTGAATGCGCACTGGTTGAGCCGCGGCGTCGGGGGAGCACCTGCCAGCCCTCGCAGATCGACTCGAGGCATGGGTTGGAGGCTGCCGCTGAACGAGAC
>JANNPR010000261.1:0-7898 GCA_031400345.1 Planctomycetota bacterium
TATCGGACAAGTCCGAAGTCGCCAACGTTGGTGCCATCTCCGCAAACAACGACAAAGTAATTGGCGAACTGCTTGCCGACGCCTTGCATCGAGTGGGGCAGGACGGCGTTATCACCGTGGAAGAAGGCAAGACGACGGAAACCAAGGTCGAGTATGTAGACGGTATGCAGTTCGACAAGGGGTTTGTATCGCCCTATTTCATTAACAAGCCTGCCACGATGGAGTGCGTGCTAGAGAACGCTTTCATCCTGATTCATGAAAAGAAAATTGGTAACTTGCGAGAGCTGGTACCCGTTTTGGAAAAGGTCAGTCAAACGGGGCGGCCACTCTTGATCATTGCTGAAGACGTCGAGGCAGAGGCATTGGCTCTGCTGGTCGTCAACAAGTTGCGCGGTGTATTGAATATCTGTGCGGTAAAAGCCCCTGGTTTCGGGGATCGGCGAAAATCCATGTTAGGTGACATTGCTGTGCTCACCGGTGGCACGTTGATCAGCGATGATCTGGGGATCCAATTGGAAAGTTTGGCACTGGATCAGTTGGGCCGCGCAAAGAAGATTACTGTCGACAAGAACAACACTACGCTCGTAGAGGGTGCGGGCTCGAAGGATGAAATCCAGAAGCGCATCCAACAGATTCGTAATCAGATTGATCAAACTGAGAGTGAATACGATAAAGAAAAATTTCAAGAACGGCTGGCGAAGTTGGCGGGTGGCGTAGCAGTGATTTCCGTAGGGGCCGAAACTGAGGCCGACATGAAGCAAAAGAAAGCGCGTGTGGAAGATGCGTTGCATGCCACACGAGCGGCGGTTGAGGAAGGGATTCTTCCGGGTGGCGGAATCGCCTTGTTGCGCTGTAGAGCCGCTGTTGAAGCTGCACGTAACGGTGCGAAAGGCGATGAAAAGATTGGCGTCGACATCGTTTTGAGGGCGTTGGATGCACCCTTAAAGCAAATCGTCGAAAACGGCGGCAATGATGGGTCCGTGGTAGCCGATGAAGTCGCCGACAAGGCCGAAAACATTGGCTACGATGCCAATACCTCCAAGTATGTCGACATGTATAAAGCGGGGATTATCGATCCAGCTAAGGTCGTTCGCACGGCTCTGCGAAACGCGGCCAGCATCGCTGGCCTCATGCTGACTACGGAAGCTTTGGTTACCACGCTGGACAAAGAAGAGACGGATAAACAGAGGACTGAGGGGAGCATTCGCTAACGGCTGCTTAGGGGGCTGTTCCAAGCCGCTGGTTTTACTCAGGGGTTGTGGTGTGCCGAAGGTCGTTGGTCACCAGAGTGCTTAGGGCCGTTGGTCACCTGAAACGGATGAACGCGGGCCACTTCAACCGTGAAGTGGCCCGCTTTTTATGCTTGCGTGCGAACATACCGAGAATTCGGGATGCCACATTTGCACTCAAAAAACGGGCCTGAATACAAGCTATAGTTTCGCGGGGCCTGATCGCAGAGCCTCGTCGTATTCTACAGAATTTATACGCCGCCATGGGAACAATGGCTACAAAGCGGGATTACTACGAAATATTGGGTGTCGCGCGTGGCGCGAGCGACAAGGAGATTGCCACATCCTATCGAAAGTTGGCGATCAAATATCACCCAGACAGTAATAAAAATGACGTCGCCGCTGTAGAAAAATTCAAGGAAGCAGCCGAAGCTTACGAAATCTTGAGCGACAAAGACAAGCGTTCGCGATATGACCAATTCGGTCACGCGGGCGTCGAGGGCGGAGGCGCTCAGTTCCACGACGTGGAAGATATCTTCGAAGCCTTCGGAGACATTTTTTCCAACAGCATTTTTGGCGACCTATTCGGCGGCGGAGGCGGACGACGTGGCAAAGGGCGTCGTCGCGGCGCAGACATTCGCTGCGACGCCACGCTGGAGTTAGAAGAAGCCGCCAAGGGTGTCCGCAAGACGGTCGAGTTTACTCGCAGCCGCGCCTGCGGCACTTGCAATGGGACGGGAGGCAAGGCGGGTTCCTCGCGAGAGACCTGTCGGCGATGTGGCGGACGTGGTCAAGTCGTCCAGTCAGCGGGGATTTTGCGAGTTCAAACAACTTGTCCATCGTGTCATGGTGCCGGAGCAATTATCACTTCCCCTTGCGATGAATGCCGGGGCAACGGATATGTCGCCGGTCGAGTTCGTTTGGATGTGAACATACCTGCTGGCGTCGACGATGGGATGCGTGTAAGACTCACCGGGGAGGGTGAACCTAGTCCCGACGGTGGCCCCGCAGGCGATTGTTATTGTTTCGTGTCGGTTCGTCCACACCGGTTATTCCAACGTGACGGCAAGCACTTGATCTTGCAGTTGCCGATTAGCTATACCCAGGCGGCGCTGGGCGCGGATATCGAAGTGCCCACGCTCGGCGGACGCGACACTTTACACATTCCGAGCGGCACTCAGTCGGGAGAAGTATTTCGGCTGCGAAACCGCGGCATGCCGGACCCCCGAGGCGCCGCCTCCGGCGACTTACTGGTGCAAACCGTTGTCGAAATTCCGAAAAAACTTACGAAACAGCAAGAGAAGCTTTTACGCGAGCTTGCCGAGTTGGAGCACACGGAGGTTTCGCCTCAACGAAAAAGTTTTTTGGACAAGGTCGTAGAATACTTCACGAGCACGGAACAGACCCCACAAACGTGAAGAGGTGCATAAATTATGAACGCATCGCCTGAAAACACCAACACAGTTGACGACTCTTCATCTTCCGTTTCCTCGGATCGCGACTCGAATCGCGACTTGGATCGCTCGAGCAGCCCTAAGTCCGAAACCGCATTGGACGGGGTCGCGATGGCTGAGATGGCTGAAGAGGTACGGCTGGCCAACGAACGCGCAATACGCGCTCAGGCCGAGCTGGAGAATTACCGAAAGCGCAGCCGGCGCGACATGGAAGAGCAACTGAAATATGCGGTGATGCCGTTATTGCGCGACCTGTTGCCCGTTGTCGACAATTTAGAACGAGGCATACAAGCAGCGGAATCCAATCAAGGGACGGCCGGCTTGTTGGCCGGCGTAAAGATGGTCGTCAATCAGCTCGCCTCAACTCTACAGCAGCACCATTGCCACCGCATCGAAGCCGCAGGCAAACCGTTTGATCCCAATCAACACGAAGCGATTGCTCAGGAGCCAAGTCAAGAATTGTCTTCGGGATTAGTAACAAGAGTAACGCAAATGGGCTATCGCTTGCACGATCGTGTCCTTAGGCCATCACAAGTGATGGTCTCATCGGGCAATTCTCCCAAATAAGCGGATAACGTTGAGGAGGTTCGCCGTGCCAACTTATGACTACGAATGTGATGCGTGCGGCCACAAACTTGAGCTGTTCCAATCCTTTTCGGAACCGGTAAAACGAAAGTGCCCCGCCTGTCATAAGTCAAAGCTTCGTCGACTATTTGGCACGGGGGCCGCTATCATGTTTAAGGGGTCAGGTTTTTACCAAACGGACTACCGCAGCGATTCCTACAAGAAGGCCGCCGAGGCAGACAAGAAGTCCTCCGGCGATAGTTCCTCCAGCTCGGACAATAAATCCTCGGACAATAAATCTTCTGATGCAAAGTCCTCGGAAACAAAGTCATCGGATACAAAGTCGTCGGATACAAAAACGCCGAACTCTAAATCCGGCGATTCAAAGCCGCCGGATTCTAAAGGGAACAAGAAAGTAAAATGACGTGGCTTGCTTAAGCGTATGAATCAACTTCATTGCCCGATATGTAGCAAACCCATTTCGGTTTCTTCGAAAGTACCGCCACCATTTTGCTCCGACCGCTGTCGCCGAATTGACTTGGGGCGATGGCTCCGCGAGGATTATCGGGTCCCAGTCGAAAAGACGGATGAAGACGACGACGATGGATCAAGTGAAAATCCTTCGTCGCCCGACGACCCAGGTGAATAAGATTGTACTGGGTCCGGCATCCCTTTCCGTCACCTAGGTAGATTCGGCGGGATCGACGCGAGATGGTCCGAAGCGTTCAACTTCATGAGGGTCGCAGCATGACGGGGGATCAGTGCACTGTACGACGGGTGGTTTGGAGGGAAGTTTTTCCCTGGCTTCTGTTGGTGCGGACCTTTCGATTGGCACTTCGAATTCCCATTCTATCGATCGTGACCGTAGCGATCGTGGTCATGCCGCTGGGTTGGCGTGCTGCCGAGTTTCTGTTTGTGGGTCCCGACTCGCAATCGGACGCTGCATTTACAGCCAACGTCCATCAGAATAGCAGCTGGCTAGTCTCGCCCGCTAAGAGTCTGCATCCGATCGCCTCATGGCCGGTTCGATCCGACGACTTGCGAGCGTCGGCATTTGGATTTGGCAATATTTTTTTCAATATTGCAGCCCCGTTTATCCAGCTGTTTCGGCCCGAAATAACTGCACCCAAGGCTGCATATTTCTTGATGGGAGGACTGTGGACTTTGTGTCTGTGGTCTTTTGTGGCCGCCGTCGTGACTCGATTAGCCGGTGTGGAATTGGCGACGGATCGGCGCCTGTCACTGCGCAGTGCTGTGAAACACGCCGCTCGTAACATCGCGGCCTATCTGGGAGCTCCGTTATACCCTCAAGCCGGCGTGGTGATCGTGGCTCTTCCATTGATCGTCTTGGGAGTGCTAATGAGAGCCGACGTCGGTGTCTTGCTCGCAGGTATTATTTGGCCCTTGGCGTTAGTCGCAGGCTTCATACTATCAGTCTTGCTGCTAGGTCTGCTTTTTGGTTGGCCGTTAATGTGGCCCGTAATCAGCTTGGAAGAGCAGGGAGATGCGTTCGAAGCGCTTAGTCGCAGCTATTCGTTCGCACTGCAGAAGCCCTTACACTACTTGTTCTACGTGGCAGTGGGCTCGATCTTAGGAGCGTTCGGAGTTCTGTTTGTTTTTACCTTCGCCGAGGGCGTGCTGGCTTTGACGAGTTGGGGGATTAACTGGGGCAGTGGTAACCCTCGCGCGATCGCGCTCTTTCAGCCCACTCCAACTGCGCTGGGCTCAACAGCTCGGGGCGGTATCTGGTTAATTAACCTCTGGTCCGGCCTCATCCGCACGATTGCTCTCGCTTTTTCGTTTAGCTTCTTCTGGTGTGCGATGTCGGGTATTTACCTTTTGCTCCGACGCGACGTCGATCAGACGGAATTCGACGACGTTTATATCGACGAAGATGAGACTCGCGTCCCTAAAGCCGTATTAGATTCCATGCCATCTCCGAGTGTGTCTGCGAGCCAACCCGTTGAACGGGCTGACGCAGAAAAATCAGTAGGAGACCTTCCATCTGACAATTCGTGAGGCGTGGCCGGGCCGTCCGGCCGTTAAACGGACCAATCGTCGGAGCCGTACGATTCACGGGAAAGTTTGAATTACGGCCCCCATTGCAGGTCGAAAGGCAGACGACGGGCACTCTGCCCGTCCTACTAGTCTGTCATTCAATCACTTTGTTGAAGTACGTTAGGCGCTGTAATGTTGTGTAGATTCTCAGCGCTTCACTTTGCTTTCTTCGCCTGCCGGAATGGTCTGCAATTTCGCCATTTCGGGCCGCCTCTGGTGGTAATTAGTGGCGTTTTGAAACTTATGGGCCAAGGCTAAAAGGTCGGCCTCGCCAAACAATCTTCCCGTAAAAGTCAGTGATGTAGGCACGTCAACTCCGTCACGTTCTTTGAAACCATTCGGTATCACTACCGTTGGATGTCCGGTGAGATTAGTAATCGTCAAATCATCTCCGCCGACGTACAAATCGATCCGATGGAACAGCTTCTCCATTTCGCGCATTAACAAAGTACGAATTCGGTTAGCTCTCAGGTATTCGATGGCCGGTATGTATTCCGCCTGTCGAAATACTGGGGGCCAACGATTGAGTCCTTCCATGTTTGCCGAGCGAGTCAACGGGTCAAAAACTGTGGCGGCTTCCACGTTAAGTATGATGGAGATCGCGTCCACCGGATACTCATCTGGAAGCCGGATGGGAACCAAGTTCACACCTAGCTCGCGGAGAACTCGCAATTCTTCGCGTTCTTCGGACGGAGTCTTCGTTTCCACGAACCCTACTCGAAGCGATTGTATTTCGCGTGCAACGGGCCACTCGAATGGACGGTTCACCGCCGAGACATCTTTACCATCGCGCCCATGAATGGACGCAAAGATCAACGCACAATCTTCGACTGTGCGGGCGATGGGGCCAAGTTTATCCATGCTCCACGCCAAGGTCATACAGCCGAATCGGCTGACCCGGCCAAACGTGGGACGAAGTCCGGTTACTCCGCATCGTGTGCAAGGCGATACGATACTTCCTAAGGTTTCACTGCCAATGCTAAACCCCACCAACGCAGCGGCGGTGGCACAGGCCGAGCCTGCGGACGAACCACTGGACCCTTCCCCTTGGTTCCAGGGATTCCGCGTTACACCGCGATACCAATCGTCCCCCCAGGCAAGCGCGCCCAAAGACAACTTGGCAACTAACACCGCGCCGGCATCTTCCAACAACTGCACGACAGTCGCCTTTTCTGGCAAACGTTTTTCGCGAAACTGTGGCGCCCCCCAGCAGGTTTTGTAATTCGGCACCGAAATCAAGTCTTTAGCGCCCCAGGGAATACCCTGGAGCGGTCCTCGAATTTGCCCGCTCGTGAAATCCCGATCGGCCTGGTTCGCTTGCTGAAGCGCTAGCTCCTCCGTAAGTTCGGTTACGCATAACAACGCAGGATCGTAATGCCGCATGCGTTCTAGATAGAGTTTGGTGAGTTCGACGGACGAAATTTGGCGCTTTCGTAATAGTTCGCATAATTCGCTAACGGATAAAAATGCGAGATCTTCGTCGCTCTGCGGTCGCATCAAATCCGGGTGCTCGCCTGCTTGAACAGCTCGTGACAACTGTACTGGCGGGGGATCCTGGTGGAGCATGGTTTGAAAAGAGACGGCGGGTGCAACGTCGTAAGGAACCTGCACCGCACGCATCGACTCAATCTTCTGAAACGTACTTTGCAGTGACTTGGCGGCACTCTGACGTTGCTCATCCGTCAGAGTGATCCCTGATATCCATTCAGATTGGGCAATCATATCGGGCGTGATCGTACCCTTGTTTTCGATCTCGACGGCCAGCGCTCGTTGGAAAATCGGCGTGCCGATGCCCAATCCTGCCAACATTCCCAGCAGTGTTCTGCGTGTTACGCTAGATAAATCACTGACCCCGGATTCCAGTGTGGGTTTCTCGTCGTTGCGAGGTTTGTGTTTTTCCATGATTTCGTCAGTCCTGCGTCATCGAGTCAAATGAAATGTCGGCGAGTACCTTGCCGTCCGCAGCGCATGAGTTCCAGCGTCGGTTGAGTCCGTCGAATACATCCGAACCAAGATAGAACGGGCCGTAGATTCTCGCCAGGCTGCGTTGCATGAATGAGTTCCATCTCTTAAGAAACACACATTGTGCAATCCACGAACGTTTGCAGCCCCTAGTTGGATTAGAACGGCTTTCCCATGTCGGCCAAGTATCTCCCGCTTTATCAACTGATTCTGACTCGCTTTCGCGAATTCCTCAGAGAACGAGAAGCGATATTCTGGGTGTACGGATTTCCGCTGATACTGACGGTGGCGTTGGGCATCGCTTTTCGCAATCAGCCGATTACCAAGATCACCGTGGACATCGAGGTAGGACCACACGCAGAAAAAGTTCTCGCAGCACTTGAGCAAGCGCAGCGACCCCAGGAATTGGAATTCGATGTCTTCGTTGCCGACATTGCACTTTGTCGTCAGCGTCTTCGAACCGCAAAGACGGACGTAATCGTTTCGATCGACGATGACGGCCAGAAAGTTGCTTATCGGTACAGCTACGACAACACTCGCAACGAAAGCAGAATTTCCCGGACGATCGTCAACGACTCATTACAAGAAGCCAATGGCCGGCGCGACGTCGTCGAAACGTTGCCGGACGCAG
>JANNPR010000319.1:0-2930 GCA_031400345.1 Planctomycetota bacterium
TACCGGAACTGGGTTTGACACTCGGCTGCCAAATAACACCGCGTTTGCGCGCCACGGTCGGCTACACGTTTATTTACTGGAGCAACGTAGTTCGAGCTGGAGATCAAATTGATCGCGACGTAAATCCCAACTTGCTCCCTCCAGAAGCCCCGATCCAAACCACCCATCTCCGGCCGGAATTTGCGTTTCGCGAATCGGACGTCTGGCTGCAGGGACTCAACGCGGGCATGGACCTGCGCTGGTAGGGGACTTCGGCAAAAGTGTTCCACTTTCCTGGGTGTCACGTCGTGCCACCCTGACGCTTACGGCACACAGAGTGTGCCTTCTACATCCCCTGGCAGACTGTGCCGGTCATCTAAGCCAGGAAAACCAGGCTATTTGCATGCTGGCGAGACTCTTCGTCGGAGCGGAAGCGTAACCCTCGTGACTGCGACGGTTTTTCGCTTGACGTAAAGTCTTCCGACTTCTGCTTCCGATAAAACTCGCGAGAGGCACATCCCGCTCCCTATCTGGCGCCGGCGAAACAGGCGATTTGACTCATCGCTTGCTAGCATGATCCACGTTCGAATCGGATTCTGGCAGCCGGAAGCGGGTAGCCTCAAAGCCAAACACCCAGTTATTGGCATTTACGGACTTGGCAGTACGGAGTTGGCAGGGAGGCCACCACAATGTCTCAGCGGCTATCGATTCGTTTACTTTCAGTTCTCTGGAAGCGTTTTCGCGCAAGGCAAGATCAGCGACCTATGACTGGCCAAACTCAACGCCGCGCCAGGCGAATTGGCTTCGAAACCCTCGAAGGCCGCCAGCTCCTAGCCGCCACAGATTTTGCAAGTCTGGTAGGTCGAGTCTTCGACGATTTCAACGGTAACGGGTTCACCGCTGGCGAGGAGATTGCCCAAGCGACCGTCCAACTTTATCGCGACAACGGTGATGGGACATTTCAAGCGGGAGCGGACAGTCTGGTAAGTTCCAAGACGACCGACGCAAGAGGTGCGTATCGATTCAATCAGCTCACTGCGGGTAGTTACTTTGTTCGGCAACCGGCGCAGGATGCCAATGGGCATGCCTTGCTCGAATACATAAGTTCTCGAGTGGAAATCTCAGCAGCCGACGCATCTGGCGTGGTCAATGGAATGGTCGATTCGTTTCAAGGCACGCCGCAATCCGTTGCGGCGACTGCTCCCGGAGGTGAAACTTCGGCCAGATCCACTTCAGCGACCGCTGAAGCCATCGGAGGCGAACGGGATCTGCACGTGACCTTGACTTCCAACCTTGGCGAATTGCGACTGAACGTCAACACGTTTGTACCCAATCGCCTTGAGTTCGCAGCCGGTTCGGCAACCTCGGGACATCGCGTGATAACTTGGGACGGGGTAGACGGCAACGCCTCGACGCTCAACGCCACCGGACTTAACGGCACGGATTTGACGAAAGAGGGATTGAACACCGCCATCCAACTTTCGATCGGAGCCGACCATCCAGACGGAGTGGCGACGCTGCGAGTTTATACGGATGCCAATAACTGGTCTCAGACGAGTGTGCCGATCCCGGCCACGGGTGGATCGGCGATCGAATTTGTCGAGGTTCCCTTTTCCAGCTTTGTGGTGGGGGGTGGAAACGGAGCAAACTTTGGCCAGGTGGGTGCGCTGCAGTTGGAAGTCGAAGGTAAGACAGCGGTCGATGGTCAGGTGGACCGTGTCGCCTTGCTAGGGCCGAAATTGTTCAACCAGAATTTCGCCAACTTCGAGCAGGCGGATTTATCGGTTACTAAGACCGTCAGCAACAGTGCACCCCGTTTTGGCGAAAACGTAACGTTTTCCATTGCCGTTGCCAATGCAGGCCCCAACACGGCCACCGCCGTGGCCGTCGCCGATGCGGTTCCCGCAGGAATGGACTTCGTTTCGGCCACCGCTAGTCAAGGATCGTACAGCAATACGGCCGCAGTTTGGACTGTCGGTACCGTTACCAGCGGTGCCAGCGCCTCATTGCAAATTGTCGCCAAGGCAAATACGACCGGACTCAAAACCAACGTGGCACAGGTAAGTGCCGCTCAGCAGTTCGATCCCGATTCGGCGCCGAATAACAACTCAACCGCTGAAGACGACCAGGCTAGTGCTGCCCTATCCCCACAGCTATCCGATCTTTCATTGCAGAAAATAGTGGACAACACAGCGCCGAACATTGGCCAAAACGTGACGTTCGTGATTACGTTATCCAATGCGGGGCCGACAAACGCCACGAATGTTGCCGTGACGGACCTATTGCCCAGCGGCTTGTTTCTTGTTTCCGCCACTTCCAGCCAGGGCTCCTACAACCCTTCCAATGGTGTTTGGGCCGTTGGCTCGTTGAATCAAGACGCCAACGCCACTTTGAATGTCGTAGCCCGGGTCGATGATCCCAACGTCAAGATCAATTCGGCGCAGATTACTTCGTCCGATCAACCTGACCCGGATTCCTCGCCCAATAACAATGTGACCAGCGAGGACGACCATGCGGCCGTGTCTTTATTACCGCAGATTGCCGATCTTTTTTTGGCCAAGACGGTAAACTCAACGACTCCGAACATTGGTCAAAACGTGACCTTTGTCGTCACCGTTAGCAATGCGGGACCCTCCAACGCGACCAACGTTGTGGTTACCGACCGTCTGCCAACTGGCGTCAATTTTGTTTCGGCCACTGCCAGCCAAGGATCGTTCGCCAACACCACCGGAGTGTGGAATGTGGGGTCATTGAGCAATGGCGGCAACGCCACACTGAATGTCATCGGCAAGGTGGATAATGCAGGGTCCAAAGTCAATTCCGCCCAGATCACTGGGACGGACCAGTTCGATCCAGACTCATTGCCCAACAATAATGTCGTTGCGGAAGACGATCAGTCGGCAGTCTCACTGACACCACAGATCGCCGACTTGTCGTTGACAAAATCAGTG
>JANNPR010000335.1:0-9620 GCA_031400345.1 Planctomycetota bacterium
GCTCCTCCACGTCGTGGAGAGTCTGGATACCTAAGGCGACGGCCAGGTTTAACGGTGAAATGAACAGGCTATACAAGCCAATGCCGACCAAGAAGAATACGACTGCCTCCAGCATAACGATGACAGTCTTCAGGAATGTCGCCGAAAGGTCCGGGTTCTCGACCTCGCCCTGCAACACTCCCGCCCAAGCCTGCCAGACTCCCGCCACAGCTTGGATCGTGCCCAGCATGAAGAGCGAAAAGGCAACCAGCAATACGGCGACCACCGGCACTAACACGACGTAGCGAGTATGCCCGACGGCCTGGCCAAGCGCAGCCAGCCGAACCTGAGTGCGGGACTGGTCGTCCCCGACGCCATTGGATTCAACCATCCGATTTCCTCCCTTGGCGACCCTTATGTCGCCCCACTATCAAGATTGCTCAACAATTCGATATCCCCGGTCGCGATGTCGTACTTCGCGCCCACGATGCCGACCTGCCTCTCACGCAGCAGTTGGCAGCACATCCTGTGCCCGCTCATCGGGTTCACGTCATGGACGTACTATTCGCCGCACCATCACCGTGAAACTTCCATTTCCGAAACGTTGCTCCCGTTATTGCTCAAGGCGTTGGCGGCAACCGGACGTGACGAAGACCTGTCGGATGTGATTCACTTCGTCCAGCAATCGCCGAAGGAGTTCAGCCTCGACGACTGCCAGGTTCCGTGCCTGAAATCGTTAATACCGTGGTCGCGGCAGCAGTTCGGCTCGGTTCATCCGCAACTGGTGTCCCCACCGAACCAAGATCAGCTGCTAGCCATCGATGCGGCAAGAGAATCGATTCGGATTGTTGAAAACTACTCTGTAATTGGAGGACGATGTGTGTACCTTTTGGTGTAGGTCCGCCAACTGTGCCATCTTGATAGACTATTTCGTCGCCCGTACGTACTGCCTCGAGCCAACGGGCGGCGATTTACACGGGGAAAGGTCCATATGAACTTCTCGATTCAGTGCCCCAGTTGTCACACCAAATTGAAGGCCAAGGACAAGCACATCGGCAAGGAATTGGCTTGTCCCAAATGCAAGAATCGATTCGTCGTCACGCCGCCCGAGCCGGAAGTCGAAGTCGAAGAAGTACCGGTCGAGGACGCCGGCAGCCTGTTTGGCACAACGGACCCATTGGCCGCTACGGGCGCAAACGCTGCCGGGAACTTGGACCACGGAAGCCCAGACCTGGGGAATCTTGATCTGGGCAATCTCGGCGACCTTGATCCGCTGGCGCAGCCGTGGCCCAGCGCGAATATGGCGCAGCCGGGAATTCCAATTCCGCATCTTGGCATGCAGTCGCTCATGGCCGTCAGGCCAACTCAGCCGCAGAAGGACGACGAGGGCAGTGGGAAAAAGCCGGCGTTGAGTCGCCCGATGATCGTGGCACTGGTCGGGGCCTCAGTTACATCGCTGGCGGTCGTCGTGTGTTTGATCGTGCTGGGAGTGTGGCTGTTGAGACCCTCGCGCAAGCCGGACGGCGATCAGGTCGCGCAAGGTGGAGCCTCCAATGCGTCGAATTCGAACATAAACAGTTCCGAGCCGACGAGAGGCACCGGCTCGATGACCACGGACGCGAATTCACCGCCGTCGATGGCCAGTGCAGAGTCCTCAGAATTCGTGCGCGGATACTTCCGATTTGAAAGGGACAAGTCGGGTAATCGATTCGGCTTCGTCGCCAGCAGTGTACATGAGAAGCAAAAGACGCCGGACCAGAAAAGGATCCAATTGAGCACCAAGAGGGGATTGCGGATTCAGGACTATCCGACTTGGGCCAAAGCAACACACAAGAGTACGACCGTCACGAAGGAGCATTGGGAGGTGACCGCCCCTACGGAAAAGGACCGAAAATTGGCTCAAAATAACGTCGATCACAGCGAATTTCGGCTGACGAAGTTGAGCCCGTTCGGCACGCCCCAAGAATGGCTCGAAGAGATCGCTTGGGACAATAGCATTTCGAACCAGCACAGGAAAGTGAGTGGACTGGGGCGATACGATCACAAACATCTCTGGTCGGCAGACGGCAAGTTCCTGTATGTCGTGTCGGGAGCCAACGAACGACGTCTCGACAAGAATACGACCATTCGAAATCATTTGATCAAAGTCAACACGGAAACGTGGGAAACGAAGAAGGAGGCCGAATGTTGGGATCAAATCTATGACATCGCTTGGAGTTCCCAAGGGTTGGTGGCCGTGGTCCATTCGGACGTGAAATGGGATTCATATCTTGATGCCGATGGATACATGTGGTGGCGTTCGGGCGATTCGAGCCTCGTCCTGCTCGATCCCGAGACGTTGAATGTGAAACGGGCCTGGGAAGTGCCGAGTTCTTTCGAGATCGGAGGTGGGAGGTCAAGCGACCTGGTCTACTTGAGATCGAGCCTCGACTACATGATGGTTTTTGATGTGAAATCGGGCGAAATGATCAACGTTGTCGGGAGTAGTGAGGCGAAGTCGAGTGGAAGTGATTTTTTTCATCCCGTGGTGTCGGAGGATGGAAATTGGTTGTTCACCAACAACGGCGAGACGGGTGCGTTGAATCGTTTCCGCATTTCGGGCGAAACGTTCGCGTTGGACCAAACCCGTGCCGTGGGGGCGAAGCAGACGAGGCTCACCGGGGACGGTTCGCATGTTTGTTTCGCCAGCGGGGACACGGGCACGGCGGTGTCGGCGACAGACCTCAATCAAACGCTTGGCACGGTGAAGGGTCCGGCTGACTCGATGATTGCCATCGATCCGTCCAAGAAGACCGTGTTCCTGTGCGGGCTAGACATGGGCGAAAAATGTTTGAAGTTACGGGTCATGCAATCTTCGTCGGATTTTGAGATTGTGCTGGACGAATTCGTGCCACCCAGTGGAAGCCAGGCCGACATGAAGAGAATAGAGCGTGCGGAGAAACGGCATCGGAAGGTGGAGCAGGAACTGGTCCCGTACGACATGAGCGTCGATCCCACCGGTCGCGGAGTGATCGTGTTTGTCGAGCAAGCCGCCTACTGGGTCGAGCACAAGAAGACAAGCGACAAGTGGGTGTTTGGCGGATCTACTCCCACACGCTTCGCGAACACGGCGATGATTGTTGATAAATCAGCGATCGAAGATGAATTTCGGCAAAAGCCTCCGGTCGTGACGACCAGGCCGCTGCCTGCCAAGATCGTCAAGGGTGACACAAGCACAGTGATCGAACTCGATTCGTTCATGAGCTTCTCGTCGTTGGACGTGGATACGGGCAATGTCCTTGCACAAGTGGGGAATGACTTGTATTCGCTACTCCCCGCGTTTTTCGAGGGGGACACCTCCGCCACGATCGGCCCGTGCCAATTTGAAGGTCCGATTACCGCGTGTTGGAAGACCTGGGGAAAACAGAAACTCATCTTGGTGGGTCATAAGCGGATGATATGGGCGCTCAACCCACAGACTCTCGAACCCGCCACAGGGATCCCCAACTTGAAGAACCCGTTTGACACGGGATTTCAAGCGGGAAATGAACTGACGATGGTCACGACATCGAGTTTTCCTGACGATCCGTTCGTGGCAGGCACGATTCAACTGCAAGACAAGTCGGGAAGGGCGTTCCGGTTGAATCTGCTGACGGGCGAGAAGTTATTCTCGTTTGGGCAGTTAATCTCGCCTGTGCGACCCGTTCGGCATGAGTACGACAATGCGGAACTCGATTTCTTTTCGGTGCATACTTTCTCGGCCGCGGACGCTTTTCTGCGCGACCTGCAGTTTCCCTCGCGGAGATTAAGTTCCGATCCCGTTGCAGTCCCCGATCCGTTTGGTGAGTTGGACATTTACATGATGGCCATCAAAAAGGGGGGCGAGTCGCTGAAGCTATCCCTAAACAAGGAGCGTAAGCGCGTCGAGATGTTGTGTGCGATGGAAAAACATCCGTGGATCGTTGCGCGCGACCATACGATGCTGATCTGGCTTCACCGTGATACGGTAACGGAGCAAAAGAGCCTCGAGTTGCCGCGGGGTCTGCAGACTCCCAACATGTCCTATTCCAATTTTCCGAACACGTGGTGTATGGACGACCATGCTCGCGGCCGATTGATCATTGGAGGAACTCCCTTTCGGGACAATGACATCTCGGCCAAGTCGATGATCTGGTGCCTGCCGCTCACCAAGGTGAAACTGCCTGACGAGCCATTGTTGGCTGCGAGATTTCCGTTGCCCTGGTTGATCGAACCGGAGAAGGAGATCTCGGTTCCGATCCAGATATCGGATAAGCGGGTCAAAGCGACGTTGGCCAGCGCTCCTGACGGTGCGAAAATCGTTAACGGTGTATTCACCTGGAAGCCAGGTCGCGAACAACTTGGGCCGCAGAAATTCACCTTACAACTTAAGGCCGGGAATGAGTCGCAAGACTTGCAGTATGTCTGTGCGGTAGGTAACTACAGCGTTGGATTGCCATTCAATGTTTTCGACGCGGCATTTTCCAGCGATGGCACGGTGGGGGTCGCATGGAGCATTGCAACGGAGCCAGCCTTTAATGACTTGTCGATGGAAAAACCGCAATTCGCCACGATCGACCTCAAAAAGAAGAAAATGATTGCCTCCAGGCCGCTGCGCCGACCGATCTCGAAGATTATTGTCGAGGGCAATCTCGTTGCCTTGCTCGAAGCCGATGGACTGACCGTGGAGCTTTGCAAAGTCGAAGATTTGACCCCCGTCAAAACGGTCACGCTGACTCAACGCGCGATCGATATGGAAATCGTGGGATCCCGGTTACTTTGTCTGTTCTGTAATCCCGAAGGTTCCACACCGTTTATGGGGCCGTCGTCGCAATCGCAGCAATTGCGTGCGATTCAGTTTCCCGAACTCGCCGAAACGCCGCTTACAAAAACCCTGTCCAGAGGAACCGGGGCAGGGAATATCCGTCGCGTGTCGGACGGTTGGCTTGTCGGCGCCGCGATGCTCGATGAACAACTCACGACGGTGAAGTCTTTCTGTTCGATTGAATGGGCGAATGTCTATCATCTGTGCCCCCCGACGGGTGAAGTGGGCAGCCAGGCGGTCGCCGCCAGCATCCGCAGACCGCCTCGGATACCGGGGGACAACGCGCCGGTTCCCGCCGACGCGCCCATCAAACTGGTGACAAAGCCGATGACTTCGCCCGAAGCAGCAAATAAAAAGGGCACATTACTAAGCGTCAGCTTCAATTCGTCGGCAAACGACAGCCAGCCCACCGAATACCCGATCACCACGGTCTGGGGCGAAATGCCTGGAAACGGGTATCTTATCACATCACAGGATCGTGTCGGAATCGTTGGCGATTACCAACTGTTTACCTTAGTTCCCAGCGAGTTGGGAAATAAAACTTCCAAGCAGTCCGCTCCGCAATCGCTCACGCTGCGTCCCGCGTCCACCGAGATGGAGATTTCGCCCAATAAGAAAACGACTGTTCGCTTCAAAGCGGAGAATGGTAAGGCCCCCTATCAGTTCACTTGCACCACGGGCGAGGCACTGCGGCAGGCTGGTTTTGGCGATCCCAAAACGCTAATTGAAGAAGGGAACCAACCTGGAAGCTTCGTCATCGACGGGCAAGCGATCGTCAAGATGGCGCTCACAAACGACACGATTCGCCAATTTATTCAAGGCGAGATTTCAAAGGAAAGTCGTCCCGCCGAAAAAATCGTGGACACGTACATCAGCCACGTCAATGCAGCTTTGCAATCGTTTTACGGCAAGAAAATAGGTGGCTTCCCTGTCGCCATCCCACTGAACATTTCCGTCATCGACGTCAATAAACAACGGGTGGCATTATGTCATCCGATGGTTGTCGAGATTCCACGCGAGAAAGTACTGGAAATCGCAAAGAAGTTTGCACAGCCCCCGGGAGGTAATCCGCGGAGCGGTAATGCACAAGTTGACGCGGCGAATCAACACCCGTTGCCCGGACGTATGGAGATAACGCGCTCGGAAAACGTGCCGTTCATTTGGAATGACGTGTCCGTGACCGATTTTGCAAACCAGTTCCGGCAAGTACATCCGACGCTGCGCGAGATTTCGCCCCCATGGACCGTCGAGCGGCTGGCAGCTTACTACTCCATTCAGGACAACCATTCGGCAATCGAGCGTGCGATGGATCGGGAGTTCAATTATCCGCACGAGAAATCCAAGGATGAACAGCCGCAGCGAACGTGGCGCACGACGGACGGGAAAGAGCTCTCGGGGCGACTCAAAGGATTCACCGACAATTCGCTTTCGATCCAGCGTGAACAGAATACAGAAATTGATGGAGAAATTAATGGAGAAAGTGTTCCGATCGGTACGCTCGACGAGTTGTCCATGAGACGTGCTTGGACCGATGTCCTGCAACTTCGAAAGCCAGTCAAACTCAATGCGAGAAGCGAAAGTGGCAGTCGCAGCGAACTCGGTTACGCCGTGGACCGCTTTTCGGCCCAGTTCGGCTATCTGCCGCCGCGTGCACTTGTTGACGGACAAGGCAAGCCGCTGCTGAGTTGGCGCGTTATGTTATTGCCGTATTTGGGTCATTCGCGATTGTTCCGGCTGTTTCATCTCGATGAACCATGGGACAGCGAACACAACAAGAAACTGTTGCCGTTCATGCCCGTGGTGTATTCACCCTCGGCCCAAGCGGGCATGCCGGTCGGTCGGGCGACCTTGCTGGCGGTCGTGGGTCCGAAAGCGGCATTTTTGCCGAACGGAATGCGACGCACTCATGACATCGAGGATCTATTCGCGGACACCCTGTTGCTCGTCGAAGTGGATGCCAAGTCCGCCGTGGAATGGACCAAGCCGGAGGACTTCGAGGTTACCGACACACCTACCGCATTCGACCAGCTCGTACAGACTAAAAGCAGCGATCAACAGACCGAATCGGCGGATATCTATACCGTCGGATTGTTTGCGGACGGGCAGTTTGTCGCCGTGCCACGCGACAAGAACCCCCGGAAATTCAAAGAAGCCATGTTGCATGCCACTCAGATCGATGACGGAAAACTGAGTGGATTGTCCATCAAGGATCCGAACCGACTGTAATCGATGGCCTGATTAATCGACGACCAGCTTCCACGATTCCACGCGACTGGTGTTGCCCGCCGACACCCGGACTTTCACTTCGATGGGGCTGGTGTAGATGGCGTCGGGGGTCCACTTCAGAAGGCCGTTGTCAACCGTCATGCCCTGTGGTCCTTCGACCAGTGTCGCGGTGGCATTCCCCTCGACGGTTTTGATCGTCCACTCCAGTACTTTACCCACCTCTGCGCGAGATGGAGGCGTGTCGACCAGTTGCAGATCGGGCTCGTCCGGCAAACCAAGTACCTCGAAAGGAATGATCATGATGTGCTGCAGGAAACCGGCCACGAGGTATTTGCGCTGTTCGTCGAAAAATACCTCGCTGAATACTCGATGGATTTGGAACATCTGCCTTAGCTTGCTGTTGGTCTGTTGGATGAAATCAGGAAACGGAATTCTCGCTACAATTCTGCCGTCGTTGGTCGAGCCCACGACGAGCTCCTGCTGAGTGACGCCTGCCGCCCACGGTCCATGAGGCAGGAATCCTCGTACCTCGAAATCCAGTTTCATGACCTCCTTTTGCAAATCGACGGTGAACAGCCGATCGCGCACGGCCACAAATCGATGTCGAGGATCGATGCACATCGAATCGAAATCAAGCAAGCAATACACGAGCTGTTTGCCAACCACGGCCACGCCAGACGACGAAAGTTCCGTTTCAGCCGAGCTGTCGATTCGCATCCGCTTGAGATCGATTCGTCGAAACGTGTACCTGCTGCTCCCGGAGCGGTGAATTCCGATTCGGCCGTCGGTAATGACTTCCATGAAGCTATCGGGTTCGGCTGTCGTGAAATAGAAATACGGCGCATCGGGTATATTTGATGATCGCAGGAACCGCGGTGTTCCCGAGCTGATGGGCAGGTCCTTGGTGATATTCAGTGACTGGCCATCGATCACCGCGATGCCGGTAGGTTCCACGTAGCCGCCGATGATCACACCGCTGTCACCGAGTCGTTGATAGGCCACGGCCGCTGGTTTGCCCGGCAATTCCACGAAGCGGATATTTTGGATTTCGCCGACGGTGGGCTGCTCTTCGATCGATACGACGCCGAGATGTTGTTTCCACGCACCTTGGATGACGAGTGTGCCATGTTGCGCGTCGTAGGCGTAATTCGCCGCTGTGGCGATAACCCGGCTCAGCGGACCTTCGGCATACGGCAGCCGCACGACTCGAGTCAATCGGGAATCGTCCGCGCGTTTCGCGACTTTTTCCGTCGCGGAATAAGCGGCTTGTGACTCATCGGACACAACCTGGACTGGTGCGGACTCGCCACTCGAACTTTTGGCCTGCGAGCTCGTGCCAGTCGCAGGGGGCGAGCTGATGGGATCGGTGGATGTTGATCCCGCGGAAGCCCCGGAAGCCGTGGCCTCATGCTGAACGACGCCGGGTTGCGGCGACGTGGATCCCGGCCGGACAAAAGCCCACAGCAGCAACAGCACGGTCACTCCGATAAAAAGAATCGCCGTGGGAATGCTGACAAAGATCAGCGCCGGCAACAGCCATGGCCGCGATTGAAATGCACTGAGGCGATGCGGATCCGGGATTTTCATATTCAGCTTTGTACCAGCTATTAGCTTGCTCAAAAAGTCGGTTGAAACGTCAAACCGTCGCGTGCGCCGTTTAGATGTTGCGCTATTTGGTTGGCGGAAGTGTGCCACTGGCGGCCGCCGGAGTAAGCTTCGATGTACATTAGGGCTTTTTCGGCGGCAGGCCAGTGCTGAAGCCGGTTGCGATCGTAAACTGGTCCGCATCGCTAAACATACATATCTAGATTTTCAGCGCGTGACGAATCTACACCGCTTCGGCACTGGCCTGCCGTCGAAATGACCTTTGTGGGCTATCTTTGTATTTGAATTATATTTGCTTACACCTATTTTCGTTTGTTATTCTTTTTCCTGTTTGTAATTATCCATCAATTCGATTCGTTTGACGATAATCCTATGGAAATCCAAGTTCGCTGCGCCAACGGTCACAAGCTGACCGCCAGAGAAAAACTGTTCGGCAAAAAAATTCTGTGCCCGAAATGTAAAGTAGCAGTCCAGATCCCGGTTCCCAAGGCGGAAGTGGTCGAGCCGGAAGCGATTGTTGAATTGACCGCCGTGGATCCGGCCGACCCGTTATCATCTGCTCCGGCAAAATCCGCGGCTCAAGTGGCAGCCGATCCGTTGGCCACTAATCCACTCGCCGCCGACCCGTTGGCGTTCGATCCGCTGGGGAGTCCCCTGCAACCCGATTCACGAGGGGGCAATCCGTTGGGGGGCGACCCGTTGGCTATGGATCTGTTGGCGGGGGACCTTGCCAACTGGGAATCGCTTGGTGATTCAAATGCGGCGATGGCGGCTCCGGCAGTGCCAGCGAGGCCGATGATGCCTGCAGCTCAAGTGGCCCGTGTACCTGTACCGGCGGCTCGCCCTGCCAACTCGGCGAAGCCCACAACGCAATCGTCGAAAATGCTGGTGTTTGGTTTGGCGGCGGGGGGAGGCGCGCTGGTGGGTCTGCTGTTCGTGACGCTTTTCGCATGGTGGTTGTTCAGCGACCGTGGTAGTTCGCCGGTAG
>JANNPR010000358.1:0-2347 GCA_031400345.1 Planctomycetota bacterium
GCCCGATGCCAACCTGGACCCGCCCTGCGAACGGGCGGTTGATTCCACGGTCACTCAAACGCTTCACCTCATGAATGCTCCAGCCGTTCAGGCCAAAATTACCGCCGATGATGGATTGGCTGCGAGGCTTGCCAAGTCCGATATAACTCCCGAAAAGATCACCGAAGAACTGTATTTGGCTTGTTACGCTCGTCTACCCGACGCGCAGGAACGGCAACTCGTATCCGCGCTATACCCATCCGATGGCAGCAATCGCAGGCAGGTCACGGAAGACCTGTTGTGGGCATTGGTGAACACGCCTGAGTTTCTCTTCAAGGACTGATTGTGACCGATCACGTCGACCGGATCGAAATCGATTGCGCGGGCCCGTTAAACGCCACGATTCAGCCCCCGGGTTCCAAGAGCATCACCAATCGAGCCTTGATCTGTGCCGCGATGGCCCGTGGCAATTCTACATTGCGCGGCGCGCTGGATAGCGAGGACACTCGCGTAATGATCGACTCCCTACGCCGTTTGGGAATTCCGGTCGGAGCCGATTGGCAGAAACATTCGGTAATCGTGTCAGGATGCGGAGGGGATGTCGACGTAAAAGATGCCGAATTGTTTGTCGGGAATAGCGGCACCACAATTCGATTCTTAGTCGCTATGCTCGCGACTTGTCATGGACGCTTTCGATTGGACGGCGTGTCCCGGATGCGGCAACGTCCGATTGGTGATTTGCTCGAAGCCCTCACTCAACTTGGGTGTGACGTACGAAGTGAACCGGGAAACAGCTGTCCGCCGGTCGTGGTACACGGAAGCGGGTTGCGTGGCGGAACAGCGGCCATTCGCGGCGACATTTCCAGTCAGTTCCTCAGCGGCATTCTGATGGCCGCCCCGTACGCCGACTCGGACGTGTTACTAAACGTGCAAGGCGAGCTGGTATCACAGCCGTATGTGCACATGACTCTCGGAGTGATGTCTGCCTTCGGCGTTCGAGTCGACACGTCGTCGCTTACTCATTTTGGAATTGCAGCACCGCAACGTTACCGCGGGCGAACCTTCGATATCGAACCGGACGCATCGGCCGCGAGTTACTTTTGGGGCGCGGCCGCCGTGGCGGGTGGCACGGTGTCGGTTACCGGCCTGAATCAACGATCGCTGCAAGGGGATGTTGCCTTTTGCGAGCGTCTACAGCAGATGGGATGCTCCGTTACATACGGCTCGGATGAAATCTCCGTTACGGGCGGCCCGCTTCGCGGAATCGAAACGAACATGAACGCCATAAGCGATACGGTGCAGACACTGGCGGCTGTGGCGCTCTTCGCCGAGGGTCCCACCACAATCATCGGGGTGGGGCATATTCGCCATAAAGAAACTGACCGGATTGGCGATCTGGGGCGCGAATTGCGTAAGTTTGGAGCAAGCGTCGAGGAGTTGCCAGACGGCCTGAGAATTATTCCTGGCCCCTATCAGGGCGCCGAAATCGAGACCTACAACGATCATCGAATGGCCATGAGCCTGGCTTTGGTTGGTTTAAAAATTCCAGGCGTTATCATTAGGAATCCAGCGTGCACGGTAAAAACTTATCCGCAGTTCTTTGCAGACTTGAACAAAGTGTGTAAGAGTTGATCCATGTTTATTCACAAGCAGAATCCGCTGAACCCCGTAGGTGGCGATGAAACGCCTGAGAACATTGCACTTCATCGACGCAAATGGCTAAAGTCGTCCGGACTCGCAATCGGTTCCTTGGCCTTGGGTGCAGTGGGCTGGTGGGGTTTTCGGCGATGGCGCGGAAATGACGAAGAAGTCATCCAGCGAGGCCAGGCGCCGAGTGCGCAAGGTTCCTCCTGGCATCGTGCCATGCCCGCCCGGCGCGACGAACGCTTTTCGTATGGGCGCGCGGAAACCGATCCCATCGCAGCCGCACGTTACACGAACTTCTACGAGTTCAGCCGATTCAAATGGTGTTGGAAGCACGTCGATGCATTCCGTCCCGAACCGTGGACGCTCACCGTGGATGGCCTGTGTGATAAACCATTCAAGCTCGATCTGGACGAATTGCACCGCCGCTACGCGTCGTCTTTTTGCGAACGGCAATACCGGCATCGTTGTGTTGAGACTTGGGCAATGACGGTCCCATGGTCGGGATTCCCTCTATCCGACATTTTGAAAGATGCCGAGCCGAATTCTTCCGCCACGCACGTGCGATTCGTTTCGTTTTTGCGACCCAACGAGGCACCTCATCAAGATTCGGATCCTAGTTTGCCCTGGCCATACGCCGAGGGGCTGACCATTCCCGAAGCGTTGAATGAATTGGCGTTTGTTTCAACCGGGATGTACGGCGCTCCGCTGCTCCGCCAACATG
>JANNPR010000374.1:0-4792 GCA_031400345.1 Planctomycetota bacterium
ATTCAAAGCTCCAAACGATGCTTGCGAACCACCATCCATGCCCAGACCCTTTCGTGTAATAGCAGGACTCCCCCCGCGTACTCCACGAAATTGTTTGGAGCTAATCAAGACATCGATGCGCGACCAACGGCACTTTGTAAATTCTGCAGCAACCATCAAGCACTCATCTCAATCAATTTCCCCACACCTTGTAATAGCTACAACTCAATGTCGACACTTAGAATGTGAGAATCAACGTACCGAGATACCGTAAAACATGAGGGCAGGGGAGAGGGGGCGTTGCGGCGGAACAAATGTGGAACAAAGGGTCGGGCCGACGGCCTTCGGGCACGCCAGGGCCAGCCGCCCGGGCACGGCCTCTACGACCGCTTTGGTAGGTCACGCTCCTGTGATATGAGCTCGATGATTTCCTGTTCAGTTGACGCTTGAAGGATTCGCTCGCGCATCGAATCGTCCCCGGCAATGGGCCCGATCTGTGCCAGCAACGAAAGTTGCAGGTCGGGCTGTTCGCTGGGCGTCACCAATAGGAACACTAGCCGGACCGCCTCCGTTGAATCGGGCGAAAAGATGACACCATCGGACGATCGTGCGATCACTACCAGTGGACCAGCCAGGTTCGAGCAGCGGGCATGAGGGATCGCGACTCCGGCACCAAGGTCGGTCGATACATCTTGCTCACGCGCGATCGCCAACTGGGCGATTTTTGCGTCCGGGGGAAGCTTGGACGTGGGGATGACGGCCGCCATTTCTGTTATTACTTCCTCTTGAGTCCGACCGACAAGGTTCAGAATTATGCCACCCGAAGTAACCGCATCTCGCAACGAGACTTTGGGCTCGTGTGGATATTCATCTTCAATCCGACCGACAACCTGCTCCAAGATATCCTCGAGCGTGATTAGGCCGACGGGTATTCCCGAGTCTTCTACAACGCATACCGTCGCTTGTTCGTTCTGCATCTTCAAGAGCGTCGATTCAATGTCGTCATCGTGCCGCACCACGAGTAATGGTCGAAGTAGGTGAGTCCAGTTCCCGTCGGCGGCACCGTCTGCAATCAAGTCTTTCGTCAGTAGGTAGCCAACTACCTTGCCAGTGGGGCCGTCGGTCACGGGCCATCTCGAGTAACGTTGCTCCGCGATTTGCCTCAGTACGTCCCGCCGACTGTCTGACTTCGATAGCCTTCGAACGCGAGTCCACGGCACCATGATGCTTCGCACGTGCAACGAGCGAATGTTGGACATATTCTCCAGAATTAATTGGAGCCTCAAATCACGGACCTTTTGCTCCATGACATCTCGATGAGCGCCGGTATTTGCCAAGACCAAGCGAGCCAAAGCCACGGCGACTTCAGCCTCTTCGAAAACAGCCGCGGTTGCCCCGGCTCTTTCAAGATCTTCACGCTCGCGGAGGTAATGGGCCCTCACCAAGATCCTCGCTTCCGTGTTCAGATTCCTGGCGGCAGTGACGACGGCGATTCGAGCTGACGAATGGGGCAATGTTAGAACCAAGTGTGAAGCTCGCCGCATGCCCGCTTGTTCCAGGATGGCCTCGTGAGATGCATCGCCGAAAACGACAGTCAATCCCTGAGCACTCATTTCGGAAACGGTATCCATGTTGAGATCGATGACAACCGTCTTTAGTCCGGCATCGTTGAGCAGACGATGCACAGAGCGGCCAACCGGCCCGAACCCAACGACAATTGCCAGCCGATCCCCGGCGCCAAGCATCTCACCAACTTTTTCCTCCGTAGCCAAATTGACCGCTCGGGCGCGCCGTTCCGCACGACCATTCAGAAGTGTCCATAACACCGGATGGCGACGGAGCCACGATTCGATGGGAAGCAATGAACGAAAGAGGATCGGGTTGAGCGTAATGGATATGATCGCCGCAGCAACCAGTACGTTGTGCCCGGATTCAGGCATCAAATTGTGTTTACGAGCCAGATCAGAAAGGATGAATGAGAATTCTCCAATCTGCGCCGATCCTAAGGCGACAGTTAAAGCTATGCGCGTTGACTGTCCGAGCAGAGCGACAATGACGAGCGCGGCAAGCGGTTTAGCGAGCAGAATAATCCCCAGCGCCGCGAGAATCATTAACGGCTGCTCGATAAGAAAACGGGGGTCGAACAGCATTCCCACTGACACGAAGAACAGCACCGCGAAAGCATCTCGCATCGGCAAGGCATCCGCGGCTACTTGATGACTCACCGGTGACTGAGCCACCATCATGCCGGCGAGGAACGCTCCAAGCGCCATCGATGCACCAAAAAATGCGTATGAGGCCGCTGCCATGGCGATGGAAAAGACCAACACGGTCAATGTGAAAAGCTCACGTGAACGGAGCCTCGCAACCTGAACCAGCACCCAAGGGATTAGTCGCTTCCCTCCTTGCGTCACGATCCCGACGAGGACCACCAGTTTCAGTAGCGCAAATCCCAACGAAACCCATAGTCCTGTCGCTGAGGCATTTGTGGGGTTCGATGCAGCGTCCGCTCCAACAACAGGAATGAGGACGAGCACGACAACGGTCAACACATCCTCAACCAAGAGCCAACCAACTGCCACGTGACCTTGCGGAGAGCTAAGTACATCCGCATCCATTAACACTCGCATTAGCACCACTGTGCTCGCCACAGCCATTGCCATACCGACAATTGCGCCAGATGCTAGCGGCAGGCCAAAGCCCACGAACACTGCCATACCCAGAAGCGTTGCCACGATGCTTCGGCCAATGGCTCCAGGAATGGCAACAACTTTTACGGCCAACAGGTCCTTTAGATGAAAATGTAGACCAACACCGAACATCAGAAGAATAACGCCCACTTCGGCAAGCTGCTGTGCAATATGGACGTCGCCGACAAAGCCGGGCGTGTGCGGTCCAATCAGCACTCCCGCCAACAGGTAGCCCACGATTGGTGAAAGCCGTAAGCGTTGTGTCAACAGACCCAGCAGCCATGCCGCAGTGAAGGCGACAGCGATGGTTGTGATGATTGGAAGGTCCTGCATGCCAGTCCTTGTCGAATACGTTTGGGCTTGATTGGCGTGAACTATTGCCGACCACAATCGCAGCGCGAGCTTACATCACTTTCCGGTGATGACGTTACACTCGCTAGTCACTCGGCGTCTACAAGCCAAAGTGTCGTTCGGTTGGATGATAACCGACATTGGAGTAGCCACTAAGCCCGAACCATTTGGGAACAGCCTGCGATGGGGTAGTCAAAAGGTCGTAAACATGTTGAGATATTACGCTGCTTAAGGAGTCAAACTTCATCTCCATGGAGGGCATGTTATGAAGATCGGACGAAATGAACTGTGCCATTGCGGAAGCGGACAAAAATACAAAACCTGTTGTATGAGAAAGGACCGCCAAGCAACCCATGAAAAGTACGAGGCCGAACAGCTTCAACTTACCGCGAATGCTGAGAAGCAGAGCGTCTCAGAGACGGAAGAACCTGTGGTGCCCCGCCCACTTCGTATGCCAGAGCCGCCCCCTGATCCACACATGGAAGCAATCTACGCGCGCTGGGAAGAGTTTGAAAAAGTTAAGGATTACATTAGCCGAATTGACCTGTTTCAAAAGACTCTGGACGAACCCGAACTGATGGATGACGAAAATGCCTTTTCGATGCTGAACGAAATCTACACTTCCTGTATTCAGCATGGTGAACGAGAGCGATTTGATGAACTCGTAAGAATGTTGCGGGAACGAATTCCGGACGTTTACGAGAACAACCGCAAATACTGCCTCCAATGGCTACTTTCCAACGCAATCGCAAACGGACGAGACGAAATCGTTTGCTCACTGGCCCGCGAAATTGGCGAGATTGCGTGCGAGGATGCGGACATCTTCGCTCAGTGTCTCGACGAGCTGGCATATCACGGCAAGTTGACGGCTTTATCCGACTCCATGCAAATCGCTTGGCCGCTCATTAAAGACTCATCGGACGTCTGGTCACCCGATACCTTTGCTACGCTAGGCGCTGATTACGTCGTATTCGATTGCCTGGAGCGAGACCCTCAACTTGATGCGCGCGACCCGGCCTTGATCGAGCGTGCCCGGTTCTATTACGACGATCTAAACATAGACCAGTTTGCCGACTATGTTACGCATCTCGCGGGTCGTGCCGATCGACGGTGGACGATGGACGATTTTGCATTCGGATCACGACGCCACAAACGATCTCGGCCAGAAGCCGACGCGAAAAAGACTGCCGAGGACAATCTCCGCGATCTCGGAACTGAGTTTTCTGGATACAGTCGACGCGAACAGGGTGTTCCGTATACCAAGGCCGCTCTCGCTTGGCAAAACATCATCCAGTATATCTTAGATCGCCAGAATGGCAAAATCGTATCAAATGATGGAGTGGCACACCGTGCGCCCGATCATAATCTCTGTCCCGATCGGGCTTCGCTGAACGTGTACTTTAATGATATGTTCGATTCATTCACATCCAAAGCACATACGATGGCGGCGACGTGGGAATTGATTCCGGCGTGGTTGCGATTCCTTGAAATTCGCGGCCTGATTACCGCCGATCAACATCAAAAGACACTCGCCGATCTACAAGAATTGCAGCTTCAACTATCGGCATTCTGGAATGGCTATCACGACGATCCAGCACTCGCGCACAACACACGGGACTGGCCACGAAGCGCGAACACGTCAGCGTCGTTCTTGAAGAACGAGAAGGCGAGTTGCTAGGTAAATTCGACACCGACCCGGCGGGGTCCCGTAGATAAAAACTGTTGGTCATCCTGACCGTGCCACTGTTTGAAACGTAACGTGGTTTCGATTG
>JANNPR010000376.1:0-2565 GCA_031400345.1 Planctomycetota bacterium
ACATCCACGACGAAGCCTCGCTGGCAATCGTCCGCTTCTGGAAGAAAGCTCAGAAGGCCGCCACAGCATTGCCGGCGACTCCACATACCACAGGTAGGACCACACATAGCTGCCATGGTACTGGTGCACGGTCCGCGATACGTCAGCGGTCAGCCAACTGTCCTTTCCCAAGAATGACTGCAGATCCAACGACCAAATGAGATGGGTGTACAACAACATTGCGCCGCCACCAATGCGCAGCAACGCCAACGTATGGGGTGCGGAGGGCGTAAACCAGAACCGATCCCAGGTTTGGCCCAAGTCCAAAAACCATCGTTTAAATGCGCTCATGAAGTTATTCATGGATCTGCGTCCCGGGTCCATTCTCCGATAGTTCCCGGTAGGATTCAGGAGCGTTCAGTGATTTTCCGTCCTGCAGCACCTCGAAAAGTTCCCCCGGTCGATGTTCCACCCGCGTTAGCGTCACCCGTCCGCCAAATTTCGCCGCGAGATGCTGTTCGAACGATCGTTTTTGAAGTTCGTAAGCGTGCCGTTGCCGCTCCCATCCCCTTGCCCGTTCCGGGTCGTTGGTCAACTGGGGAGGTAACTGAGCGGGTACGAACTCCGCGTTCCATTGTTCACTGAGCATAAAATGGCGATGGTACAGCAATCGTGGAAACTGTTTCTTAAGGTCAGGAAATTGGCCTGTGATCGCCGGTCGGCCATCTTCATAATCAATTCGGTAACGCACGATGAAGCTGGCGCCGGGATTAGGCGCGAAGAAAAAGTAGCCATGATTGAGATAGGCCAAATCGATGTAAGGGCGAAACACACCCATCAACAAAGACGCAAACGGAGACTCGCCACCTGGACCCGCTTGAGTGGCGAACGCAAATGGCCCTAGGAACACCGCGCCCAAATGCAATATCAACAATAAGCTGACGACCATCCGTACCGATGGACGCCATGCACCCTGAGTTGATTTTTGAGACATGTCTCGTCGTTCCTGACTAGCGGTGAGCGGCCGGCAATTGATTTATCGTCTGGCCAGCGAATCCGCGCAAAACGAATTACCTTCCTTCTCACGCTGGACAAGAAATAGAAAAACCCTCGCAACAGGTTTGCCCACTGCGAGGGTTCTAATTCTACTGTCAATTGTACTGATCTTAGCGCGGACTACTTAGCGGGCTGCGACCTGCGCGCTGTCAAACTCAAAGGAAAGCGTCTGCGCTTCGCCGGACTTAAGGGTTATCGCCTTCTCTTGCGAAACGAGTTGACCGTCGCGTTCAACAGACACAACCACTTTATAATCTTCCCAAGCAGCGCCTTCGTCCAAAGCAAATGTCTTAAAAACCCGTACGGCGCCCGACATATTGGTCGTGCTTCCGGCCAATGCGACGGTGGCGTTTTCGGGAACCTTTAAGGTTAAACTGGTCTCTACATTTCCCTTGGCGTTCATCGCAAATGCCAAATCGGTGTTGTCACCAGCATTTAACTGCACGAGTTTATTTTCTTCCACCAAGCGACCGTTGCGGACCATGGTCACTTTAACGTCGTACGTATAGGAAAAACCTTCATTTAAGCCCCGGGAAACGTAGCGGCGTAACTCGCCGGTACTGCGGGTTTGGACGCCATTGACGTAAACCAAAGCCTCGCTTGGTACCGAGATTGTGAGGGTGGCGCTGCCGTTAGCAGGATTTGCATCCGTTCCGGTCGCTGGCGCGGGGATTTCCCCGTCGATGGCCGGCTTTGCCGAGGATTCCGGCGTGGTTGTGCCAGGTACCATCTGCGACGGCGTGGAATAGTAAGGACTGCCAGTGCCAGGGGCGTAGTTGGGCGCTGTGTAGTAGGGCGAGCTACTATACCCACCCGCCGAGCCGTAATTGCCATGAGAGCCACCACTGGATCCCCAGCCTCTACTGCGATACGCGTAACCGCCGCCTGACGAGCCATGGCTCCCGCCCGATGATCCGTAGCTGCCGTAGTTTCCACCGTAACTGCCGCCAGACGAACCGTGCGAGCTGTGCCAACGAACCTGGTGGTGTTGGCGCCAACGGCCGAATAAACCACCATAGCTACCAGAGCCGGTCGAGCCGTAACTTCCATACGATCCGTAGCTACCGCCATAGCTGCCGCCGTAGCTGCTGTACGATCCACCGCTCGAACCATGCCACCAGCCGGCGTCCGCCGTGGTGCTGCCCATCAGCAGGGCTGCAATGCCAAGCGCCGCACTGCGGCTAAACAGTCGGAAAATTCGGTGCGTCATTCCCATTCCCCCTCAGAAAGTTGTAGCTTCGATTCTCATTGATGATCACTTCAGTGGGCAGAACTAGCGCCAAAATCTCTGCCATTGGCATAGGACCGGCATGCTCAAACGCAATCTGCGTAGTTCGCCCACAGCATACCAACCGTAGCATGCAATTCAAGAAGTCTGCACAATTTGTGCCGGTAGCGCAAGATGCGATCTGTCACGAACCTTTCCGGGATCTAGCGAATGTTCCAATCAAGTCGACTTTGCCAAATGGGCGATCGTGAAGCTCGACACATTCCAACGTATGGAGAGTCAATATGCAGACTCGACTAACA
>JANNPR010000407.1:0-6058 GCA_031400345.1 Planctomycetota bacterium
CCAGAGAAATCTGCGCACAAAATAAAGGAATCTTCTGTGCCATTGAAAAACAGCACAATAGCAAATTTACCAGAGCCTACACGGAGTGTGCCTACTACATCGCCGTCCACCTACGGCACACTACTCCATGTACCTACTACATCGAACCAGTTCATAGCTTTATCTTCCCTAGTCGCAACGAATTCACGATTACACTGACCGAACTAAAGCTCATCGCACCACTTGCCCACATAGGCGATATCAGTCCGAAGGCCGCTAATGGCACGCTCAACGCGTTGTAGGCGAATGCGAGAAACAGGTTCTGGCGAATGACGCCAGACGTCGCCCGGCTCAGTCGTATAGCTCGAACAATTCCGCGAAGGTCGCCCTTCACGAGAATCACCGCGGCCGTTTCCATCGCCACGTCGACCCCGGTACCCATCGCGATACCCACGTCGGCCTTGGCCAATGCTGGAGCATCGTTGATTCCATCACCGGCCATCGCGACACGGTGGCCCTCACGTTGAAGGCGAGATACTACCTCGCTCTTTTGATCTGGCAGCACTTCGGCGATCACCTCGTCGATCTTCAGTTTAAGGGCAACGGCATCGGCAGTCGCTCGGCTATCGCCCGTGAGCATAATGATCCGCAGCCCTTCAGCGTGCAGCATTTCGATGGCTTGTGGGGTGGTCGGCTTGATGGGATCCGCAACTCCCAACAGTCCCGCGACTTTGCTATCGATCGCCACAATCATTACGGTCTGACGATCGGACCTGAGCTGCTGCAGTCGAATCTCGATCGGTTCAATATTGACTCCTTCGTCAGCCATCATTGCTGGGTTTCCGACTGCGATGCGCTGCGAACCAACTTCTCCGCGGACCCCCTTACCGGTTATGGACTGAAAATTGCGAACAACGGCGGCCGCGAAACCACGATCTTCGGCTCCACGAACAATTGCCGTGGCAAGTGGATGTTCGCTGCTTTTCTCTAGGCCAGCGGCAAGTGCGAGTACGGTGCGTTCGTCGTAGCCGTCCATAGGCTCCACGCTGACCAGCTTGGGCTTCCCCTCGGTGAGCGTGCCCGTCTTATCGACGACGAGTGTGTCTGCCTTGTGCAACATCTCTAGCGCTTCCGCGTCACGAAACAGCACCCCCGACGAAGCCCCTCGGCCAGTTCCTACCATAATCGCCATGGGGGTCGCCAAGCCCAGTGCACAGGGACATGCAATGATTAGAACCGCGACTGCGTTCACCAGTGCGTGGGTCAGACGAGGCTCCTCGCCCCACAGGGCCCAGCCAATAAAGGTCAGTAGTCCAATGCCAAGAACGGCAGGTACGAAGACGAGCGAGACCTGGTTTACCAGCTTTTCTATCGGGGCCCGACTGCGCTGCGCCTCGCCAACCATTCGGACGATCTGAGCCAGCAGGGTATCGTCACCGACCCGCTCGGCGTTGACTAGCAGGCCGCCGGTACCGTTTACCGTTCCGCTGATGATTCTGCTACCGACCGTTTTTTCAACGGGAATGGGCTCTCCGGTCACCATCGACTCATCAATCGAGCTTTGGCCTTCTAAGACAACTCCATCCACCGACACTTTTTCACCAGGTCGAATCCGAATCCGGTCGCCGACGCGCACGTCTTTCAAGGGTACGTCTATTTCCTGACCGTCGTCTTTTACGATGCGCGCTGTCTTTGGAGCTAGTTGAAGTAGGGCTCGAATCGCGCTGCCAGTTTGAGCTCGAGCACGCAGTTCCAGAACCTGGCCCAATAGGACCAGCGCCACGATCACGGCCGCGCTGTCGAAGTAAGGTTCTACCGCTCCCGTCGCCGAGCGGAAGCCGGCCGGGAACAAGTTAGGTGCGACCGTCGCCAACACGCTATAGACATACGCCGAGCCCACTCCCAGTGCGATAAGCGTAAACATGTTGGGGCTGCGATTTACCAGAGAGGACCAAGCCCGCACGAAAAATGGACCGCCGCACCAGATCACGACGGGTGTGGCAAGGATGAGCTGCGCCCAATTCAATGTCAGCATGTTGCCGTGAAGGAAGTGTTTCAAAGTCTCCAAGGGGAGAAGGCCGGCCATGGCAACTAGAAAGATCGGAAAGGTCAGAACTGTAGCCACCCAAAGCCTGCGGTGCATTGCCACCAGCTCAGGATCGGGCCCTTCGTTGACTGTCGGCTGCATCGGCTCCAACGCCATCCCACATTTGGGGCAAGTTCCGGGGCCGCCCTGAACGACCTCGGGATGCATTGGACAGGTGTACCTTTCAGAGGCAACTTTTTTAGAGGCAACGTTCGCAGGGCTTAACGAAGTTAACTTCGGTCCCTGAAGAAATTGTTCTGGCGCGGCCTGAAATATCGTGAGGCAGTGAATGTTACAAAAGTAATAGTTTTTTCCGCCATACGCGAAAGACCCGGCTGCGTGATTTGGATCGACCATCATCCCGCAAACAGGATCTTTCACAGTCTCCGGCGAATGTTCATGGCCACCGCTGCGATGATTGTGAGACATTTTTTCAGGCACACCTGTTGTGATACAAGGCGATTGTTAGTTTGATTTGTGGGTGGCACGACCCCGACGAAGCGAGCCTAAGGTAAAGGAAGGGCGTGCTGAGCGCAACCACGCCCTTCCTCGGCTCGTTGCACCCACATCCTTAGGGACGTGCCACCCCGAAACGACGTCCATCTAATGTACTGGAATTCGGCGAACACGTTACCTAGGTGGACTGACGCGTGTCTTGCTTGCAGACGAACACGCAAACGTACATAGTGTGATCCTGAAAAAACCCCGTAATCGCCCTCTAACCTGAACCTCTAGCCGCTAACCTTTGACTTCTGAACCCCGAACCTGGAGAGAACGGCATGATCACCGAACTAGATTCTACACCCAGATTAGCGCGTCGATCATTCCTGGCAACCGTGGCCGGAGTCGTTGCGGCTAGTTCTGCCGCAGCGAGAGATTATGGGGAAAACGCCGCTCCGGTTCGTTACCCGGACCCGGATCTGGTGCAACTCGACAAGCGGTTCGCCAAGTACAAATTGGGAAACACGCCGATTCAGCGACTGTATCACAGCCCACAGATGTTGTGGGCCGAAGGTCCCGCCTGGAATGGCGTCGGTCGCTATCTGTTATGGAGTGATATTCCGAACAATGTGCAGATGCGTTGGTTAGAAGAAGACGGGCACGTCAGTATCTTTCGACAGCCCGCTGGGAACAGCAACGGCAACACGTTCGATTATCACGGTAGACAAATCTCTTGCGAACATGGCAACCGCCGGGTCGTGCGCTATGAACATAACGGGACGATTACAGTATTGGCGGAGAATTGGCAAGGTAAACCGCTGAATGCTCCGAACGATGCGATAGTGCATCCGGACGATAATGCGATTTGGTTTACCGATCCAGGTTACGGCAGCCTGATGAACTATGAAGGGAATAAAGGCGAATTGCAGATCAAGGAAGCGATCTATCGCATTGACGCAAAAACTGGGAAGCTCGACAAACTGACTGATGATATCTTCAAACCCAATGGACTCTGTTTTTCAAACGACTATAAAAAGCTGTACGTCGCGGACACGGGTGCTTCGCATTACGAAGATGCGCCAAAGAACATCAAGGTATGGGATGTCGTTGATGGTAAGAAATTGGCGAACGGGCGCGAGTTTGTCTCGATGGAATTGAACGGAAAAGCTGGCTTCGCGGATGGCATTCGGGCCGACGTCGACGGAAACGTCTGGGCCAGCGCGGGATGGGTCGGAGAAGGATACGACGGTGTCCATATTTTCGCGCCGGATGGAACTCGCATCGGACAGATCTTACTGCCCGAAATCTGCTCGAATGTTTGTTTCGGCGGACGCAAACGAAATCGATTATTTATGACGGGTAGTACATCGCTTTACGCGGTTTACGTGGAGACCCAGGGTGCTCATATCAGCTGAATACGGAGTATATCATTGATGGGAATGTCACTTGTCGCCATGGTCTGCATGTCTGCGCTATTGTTTTTGGCGGTCGGAATTACTGCCTATTTAGTATTTGGTGAATCGAGTTAAGTTGTCACTGGTCATTGGTCATTGGTCATTGGTCATTGGTCATTGGTCATTGGTCACTGGTCACTGGTCACTGGTCACTGGTCACTGGTCACTGGTCACTGGTCACTGGTCACTGGTCACTGGTCACTGGTTAGTGGTTACTGGACACTGGTTAGTGGTTACTGGACCGATGCAAGTGACAAGTGACAAGTGACAAGTGACAAGTGACAAACATTTATTTATCGTCGAGTAGATCAACGGCGGTGAATCGGCGTCCTTCGAGCATTGCCAGGCTGGCGCCGCCCCCGGTGCTTACGTGGCTAACTTTGTCGGCAAAGCCGAGTTGCTCGATCGCCGCCGCGCTGTCGCCTCCGCCAATAATGCTGATGGCATCGCTTTCCGCGATCGCCTTCGCGACCGCCTTGGTACCTTCGTCGAAAGGAGGCAGTTCAAAAACACCCATTGGACCATTCCAAACGACCGTTTTAGCCTTCTTCAATTCCGCAGCGTATCGTTCGGCCGTTTTGGGCCCGATATCGAGACCTTCGAATCCGTCTGGTATTTCACCGGCATTGACGATTTTCTTGTGACAATCGGCGGCGAACGTGTCGCCGCAGTGATTGTCGATTGGCAACATCAGCTTGTCTTTACCCTTCGCAAGCAACTCTTTGGCCAGATCGACTTTGTCTTCTTCGACCAAGCTATTTCCAACCTTATGGCCGAGGGCCAACTCAAACGTATACGCCATCGCCCCGCCGATGAGAACTTTGTCGCAAATCTTGAGCAAATTTGAGATGACCTTGATTTTGTCAGAGACCTTGGCGCCTCCTAAGACGGCAATGAAGGGACGCTGTGGATTGGCAATGACGTCCTGCAGGTAGCGTATTTCCTTCTCGACCAGGAAACCAACGACCTTGGGCTTTCCTCCCATAGCTCGCGGAACACCGACCATCGAAGCATCCTCACGATGGCAGGTTCCAAAGGCATCATTACAGTAAATGTCCCCAAACGCCGCTAACTTGGCGGCAAAAGAGGTATCCCCTTTTTGTTCGCCCGCGTCGAACCGGAGGTTTTCCAACAGTAGTATTTGTCCGTCTTTTAATTCACCGACTTTCGACTGCGCATCATTGCCAACAGTGTCCTTCGCGAAGGCGACGGGTATATTCTCTCGAGACTTGTATTCCTGGGTCAGCAATTCGCTCAAACGGGCGGCAACTGGTAACAGCGAGAATTTGGCATTCTCTGCCGGATCTCCCGTGGGCCGTCCCAAATGACTTATTAAGATTAGTCGTCCACCCCGATCCTTCACGGATTTTATGGAAGGCAATGCCTCGCTAATTCGGCGGTCATCGGTAATGGCGCCGGAATCATCCTGGGGCACATTAAAGTCGACGCGAATCAAGACACGTTTTCCACGCACATCAACATCTGCGATCGTCTTTTTCGCCATTTCTCTATCCTGTTAAGAGCGTCCACGTGTCACTCCGTTCACGGCGTTCATTATGCGTCCGGCGGCCCAATGGGAAAAGGACCCCCTCTCACCCCGAATTGCTTGCGATGAAGCGATTCGTGAGTGAGACGTTTTTTGGGCGCAATCGATTCGGGGGCGAGGGGCCAATGCAATGCAACGAGCGTGCTGCGGGAGCCCGGTCGAGTCACTCACCCCCATCGCGCGACAAGTCGATCGGCGAGGGAAGGCAACAGGCGGTCGAGCAGAACAATCATGCGTCCGCCAAAACTGAGTATGATTTCATGCCGTCCATTTCGAATTCCTCGCGCCGTTGCTCGGGCAACGGCATCGGGACTCATGGGTCGTAACCAACGTCGGCCGAAGGAAGGCTGGCCGCCCCCCGCCTTTTCGAAGAATTCTGTTTCCGTGGTACTGGGACTGACCAGCAGGACGTCAATACCTAACCCCTTTAACTCCGCCCGCAGCGCGTCGCTGAATCCGTGCAGGGCGAATTTGCTCGCACAATACTCGACCTTTTCAGGCACGGCGCGGTGGCCCAGGACGGACGAAATATTGACGATGATCGGCGCCCGG
>JANNPR010000418.1:0-6992 GCA_031400345.1 Planctomycetota bacterium
CCTTGATCTTCCGCGGCTTGAGACGCAGCGCCGCCCAGTCCGACGCACCAGCGAGCAGGCCGAATACAAAGAGGTCTATCAACTGACCAGTCCGCTCAACACGTTCTCCGCCAGCTTTACCGGGCAGAAGCGAGTACCGGAACTCAATACCCAGTTGATTGTGCCAGACACTGCGAGTGAGATGCTTGGTATTTTGCGCGCCGAGGAGAAGAAAATCGGCATGCCCACTCGTGTGGTACTCTTTCGCGATGGTCGCCGCTGGCATTTCGATGAGGCGGGGAACCTTGTGGCGTTTGATTTCGCATCTCAGCTTGAATCACCTATCGTTGGTGGATTCACAAGATGGTGCGGTGGCCTTGCGCGAGATTTTGGCGCTGTATAACTTCACCGGTTCCGCCGAAACTCAGGCGATCATTGATGGCATCCAGAACGTCAATAGTCGCCGGGTGGTGGGGCGAGTTGGGGGGGATGTCGCCTCAGGTTTCTGCCGCGGAGTCGAAATCTCGATCCGATTTGATGAAGACCGATATAGCGGCAGTGGCGTTTACCTATTTGCCTCAGTGCTAGAGCGGTTTTTAGGGCTTTACTGTTCCGTCAATTCGTTTAGCAAACTGGTAGCATCGACCAACCGTCGGGAAGGAGAACTACGGCGATGGCCTCCGCGCGCCGGAGAAAAAGTTTTGCTCTAATTGAGCAACTAGCGGCCGAGCCTTTTCGCTTCGACTTTTTCCAATCGGTGAGAATATTGGAGCGTTGGGCACGCACTCGGCCGGAAGATGTCTCCATCCGCCACCCTATTGGTGCCGACCATCCGCCGGCGGAGGAGGCGGTCCGTTTTCGCGCGTACGTGTCTCACCGTTTTCCGCCCGGCGCCGTTCAATCGCTACGGATGGGTGGTGTCGAAAGTGGGCCACCTGAAATGACGGTTGGGTTTCTAGGGATGATTGGCCCAAGTGGTGTCTTACCGCAACATTACACCCAACTAGCGATCGATAGAGTGCGTCAAAAAGACACGGCGCTGCGCGATTTTTTTGACATTTTTCACCACCGATTGATTTCCCTTTTCTTTCGCGCCTGGGAAAAGTACCGCTTTCCTCTGGGTTATGAACGTGCCATCGTTGATCCGTCAACGGGCGAATCGGACTTGTTCACTGAAACGGTGTTCTGTTTGGCCGGTATGGGCACGGGGGGCTTGCGTGGCCGGCTGGAAATCGACGATGCGGGGTTTTTGTACTACGCCGGGTTGATGGGACAGAAACCGCCAGCCGCCATTTCCTTGGAACTGCTCGTACAAGATTACTTCAATTTGCCCGCGGCAGTTTTGCAGTTCCAAGGTCAATGGCTGTATTTGAGTACTCCCGACCAATCCAAGCTTTCGCACGCTCCCGGGTGGATCGCCAACAATCAATTGGGAACTAATGTGGTGGCAGGTCAACGCGTATGGGGGGTAGAAAATCGTTTTCGAGTTTGCCTGGGTCCACTCGGTTACGATCATTTTCGCAGGCTGATGCCGAATGGCGATTTGTTGTTGTCTGTTGCACAGTTGGTGCGAACCTTTGTAGGCCCTGACTTTGATTTCGACATTCAACCGATTTTGCGAGCTGCGGAAGTACCGGCGTGTAAATTAGGGGGCCACGATGAAACGCCCGCGCAGCTCGGTTGGAACACATGGGTTTTGTGTGGCGCGTCGGTACGGGATGCGGACGAAGCGGTATTCCTTAATGAGGGCATGCCGACGGATGACGGCTTGCCGAAGTACGGAGCATACGCTAGCCAAGTAGCGCTTTGATCTTCGATTTCCTCCGTTGCCATTTTTGGATATCAAAAAGGGTCCCAGTCGATGGTTACAGTAAACTTAAAGGAACTTGTTGGAAAGCTAAACGACACTTGCCGGCGCGCTCTCGAAGCTGCCGCTGGATTGTGTTTGTCACGGACCAACTACAACGTCGAAATCGAGCATTGGCTGATCAAATTAATCGAGACGCCCAACACAGATCTGACGGCCATTTTCAAGCATTACGGACTAGACAGCTCGCGACTGATGGCCGAGTTAACCGGCACCATGGACAAGTTCAAGACGGGTAATGCGCGTCCGCCTGCCCTCAGTCCCAACATTGTTCAGCTGATCCGCGAGGCTTGGTTGGTGGCCTCGGTGGATTGCGGGGAACGAACCGCTCGCACCGGCCATGTGTTATGTGCGTTGCTTGGTGATGAATCGCTGGCTCGTACGACGGCGGCGGGCTCGCGGGAACTAGAAAAACTCACGATTGAAACGCTGCGGCGCGAATTGGCTGTCATCGCCGGCAACACGCCAGAAGCGAACATGCCAGCCGAGGCGCAAGCGAGCAAAGCGGGCGCCGCTCCCGGTCGCGTAGGCGGTCCGACCAAAACACCTTCGCTTGACCAGTTTACGATCGACTTGACCGATCGAGCTCGCAAAGGGCATATCGATCCGGTCTTAGGACGCGATGCGGAAATTCGCCAGATCATGGATATTTTAAGTAGGCGTCGGCAGAACAATCCTATTTTGACTGGGGAAGCGGGAGTTGGAAAAACGGCAGTCGTCGAAGGTTTTGCTCTCCGCGTCGCCGCCGGTGACGTTCCGCCCCCCCTACGCAACGTTCAGGTCCGGACTTTGGATTTAGGCCTGTTACAGGCGGGCGCCGGCGTCAAAGGCGAATTCGAGAACCGCCTCAAGTCGGTTATCGAAGAAGTCAAAGGATCTGCAATTCCTATCATCATGTTCATCGACGAAGCACACACGATGATCGGCGCAGGGGGATCCGCTGGGCAGGGTGACGCAGCCAATCTGCTGAAGCCTGCGCTGGCACGAGGCGAATTGCGCACGATCGCCGCCACGACCTGGGCAGAGTACAAAAAGTACTTTGAGAAGGACGCCGCGCTGGCACGTCGCTTCCAGGTCGTCAAGGTGGAAGAACCGGACGAAAAATCGGCTATCGAAATGATGCGCGGTCTGGTAGCGACTCTAGAACAACATCATCGTGTCCGAATCCTCAACGAAGCCGTGATCGACGCCGTAAAACTCTCGAACCGCTATATCTCCGGGCGACAGCTCCCCGACAAATCCGTAAGCCTGCTGGATACCACCTGCGCGCGAATTTCATTGAGTCAATCTGCGACCCCACCGGCTATTGAGGATTGTCGGCGGCGAATTGATCAGTTAGGCGTCGCCATAGACATCTTGAAGCGAGAAGAGACGGGCGGAGCCGACCATGCAGAAGAAATTGAAGAATCCACTGCGAATCGAGATTCCGCGGAAGCGGAGCTCATAGCATTAGAAGAGCGATGGGAATTGGAAAAAACATTAGTTGCCAAAGTTCACGACGTGCGAAATAGGCTTGAGGGAGTCACCGTTCCAACGAATACTTCGTCCGCAAAACCGGCGGATAACCCAGCGTCGAAAACGAAATCGGCTGAAAAGACGTCCGGTCCCGTGCAAGCCGAGCCGCTAACTGACGAGCAGCGAAAGGCTGCACGTCAAGAACTGCAGGTCCTGGAACAGGAACTTCGGAAGCTGCAAGGCGAATCTCCACTGGTTCATCCTTGTGTAAATGCCACGGCAGTTGCCGAAACCGTCGCCGCTTGGACAGGAATTCCCGTGGGCCGCATGGTGGCCGATGAAATCAAAACCATTTTGAACCTCAAGGAAATGATGGAGCAAGCCATCGTTGGACAGTCACACGCATTGGATCGAATTGCTCAAAGTATTCGCACATCCCGCGCGAACTTGGCAGACCCGCGACGGCCGATCGGAGTCTTTCTGTTGGCCGGTACAAGCGGAGTGGGAAAAACCGAAACTGCCATAACCTTGGCTGAGCTACTGTATGGCGGCGAACAGAATATGACCGTCATCAACATGTCGGAGTTTAAAGAGGAACACAAAGTCTCATTATTGATGGGTTCGCCTCCGGGCTATGTCGGCTATGGAGAAGGCGGCGTGCTCACCGAAGCCGTGCGGCGTAAACCATACAGCGTGGTACTGCTTGACGAAATGGAAAAAGCACATCCCGGTGTACAAGACATCTTCTACCAGGTATTCGACAAAGGCACGATGAAAGATGGAGAAGGTCGAGACATCGATTTCAAGAATACGGTAATCATTATGACTACCAACGCCGGAACCGACCTGATTAAGAGTCTGTGCAGCGATCCGGATACTTCTCCCGATCCGGATGGATTTGTCCAAACCGTTTTTCCCGAGTTGTTAAAGACGTTCAAGCCGGCATTTTTAGGACGGTTAAGCGTGATCCCCTTCTACCCCCTCAGCGACGATGTAATGAAAAAGATCATCCATCTCAAACTGGGTAAAGTTGGAAAGCGAGTTCAAGAACATTATCGCGCTGTCTTTCGATACACGCCTGAACTGGTCGATACCATTGCCAAGCGTTGCACCGAGGTGGATACGGGAGCTCGAAACGTCGACCACATCCTTTCCAAATCGCTGCTGCCTCAAATGTCCACCGAGTTTCTTGGTCGCATGGCTGAAGGGCAATCCATCAGCGACGTGGAGATTTCGGTGACTCCCGAAGGGCAGTTCGTCTACACGATTACGTAATCCCGAACTGCTATTGGAACGGGTCAGCTTCGTTCCCGGCGGCTGCGCCAAACGGATCAGTATCAGCCGGTTTAGGAGTGGCGGGCATGGGTTCCTTGGCGGAACTCGCACCAAAGGGATCCGCTGCATCGCTTTCTGAAGGCGTAGCGGGTTTGGGCGGGCCAGGCGGCTTCGTTCGTTTTTTAGGTGCCTTATCCACCTTCTGCAATTCAATGTGCAGAATGGGCTGTTCTAAGGCGGTTTCTCTTAAGCACTGAAGGATCCCACTTCGCGACCCGAAAAAGAGACGATCCGTTTGCGTATTGACCATGTTCAAGTCCGCAGTGATTGTCGGAATGGTGCCCACTCGATTACCCCGATTTGCATCAATGATTTCGATGCGACCACTTCGTCCAATGCAGTATAAGCGATCTTTACTGGCTGAAAGAAACTGGCTCACGCGGGGAGTTTGCCAAATTTCTTGGCCATCTTTCGTAGAAATTCGGAATAGATTGCCCTCATCGGTCAGCACAAAAACTCCATCCCCGACCACAACAGGGGACGTACTGATCGACTCACCGGTTGAAAATCGCCACACGATGCTTTGGAAGATTTCGTGCAGGCAGGTTAAATAACCATCGACCGATGCCATCAGCAGTAGATTTCCGGGCAAGGGAACGGGAGCGGCAATGATCGCATTGCCCGTTTCAATGCGGAAACTTGGTGATGTATGCATATTACTGCCGACGTAGAGCTGACCTTTATCGGTTTGCCAGGCGACACTCTCGGCAGTGACTGTGGGCGGGAAAAGGGCACGGCCCGTCGATTTGTAAATCGCAGGGGTTCGTTCAGGTCGCTCGACGTCGTAAAATTCAATTTCGCCGCCAATCATCGGCACGTACACGTACCTATTTGAAGCCGCGGGTCCGGCGCCAGGCACGCCGATGACTTTTCGCTGCCAGAGGATTTGGCCGTCGTCGTATTTGAGCACGAACAGCGTGACTCCGTTGATAACGGCGACGATATCGTCATTGGCGGCTGGTGCCTCAGACAGGTGGCTTGGATTGCCGAAGGATTCAACCCAGCGTGTTCGCCCATCTTCGCCATCAATCGCGTGGAGTGTGCCATGGTCCGTCATCACGAAGAGCGTGATTTCGGGAACCACTAGTTTTTCCAGTTTTGGCTCTAACCCGGCTTTGGTTAGGGCTTCTACTTTCTCATTCGCCCATTTTTCAGCTCGCTCCTTACCGATCATCTCTCCATACTTGGTCAGATCGCGTTCCGAGTAACGGAGCCGGCCACCCTTGTAGGTGACCTCAAAAATGGTCCGACTCATCTTCGAGCTAATGTGTTGGGTGACATGAATAATTCGACTCCGACTCCGATCTAACTCAATCTGCGTGAACCAGGCGCGTTCTAAACCAAAAGTGCGGGCGGTTTGGGGAGGCACCAGTACGCTGCTATCCGCACGAGTTGGCGAATTGGTCAGTACCGCCATTAGAAACAAACACACGCCTGGTGTGATGGTACGCATGTCAAATACCTACGTAGTGCAAAAAGGACTACCATTCGAACGAATTACATGATAGTTCAGCCTCACTGGGAAATCACCAATGAGCGATCCCGTTTTTCGTATTCGGCATTCGTATTTCAATGAACCTGAAAACTGAATGCTTAGTTCAACCGATCCGGACGCTCACCGACGCGAACGCTGAAATTCAACTCCTTACCGTGTCGCATAACCACCACTTCAGCGGTCGAATCAATTTCGGTGCGAGCTACCATACGAATGAGTTCCTGAGGCGATCGTATGTCCGTTTTGTTCCATCGAATGACTACGTCGTCAATCCGAATGCCAGCCTGATAAGCGGGTGACGGTACGCCATAATTCACTAGCACATCGGATATTAAAGCACCGTCAGCGTGAGCCAATCCAAGCTGCTCGGCGCGTTCTCGCGAAACGGAGTCCAATTTTGCACCTAACCACCCACGTGACACTCGGCCATTGGCTTTAATTCGCTCGTAGACGTCCTTAGCTATGCTACTTGGAACAGCAAATCCAATACCTTGGTAGGCGTCGCCGACGATGGCGGTCGTTATCCCAATGACACGACCCCGTGCATCGACCAACGGTCCGCCACTATTGCCCGGATTGACGGGCGCGTCGGTTTGCAGAAAGTCCTGGTACGGGGTACCGGCGCGGGTGCTCCGGTTCTTTGCGCTGAGGATTCCCGACGTTATGCTGCGCTCCAGCCCGAATGGACTGCCGATCGCCCACACCAGTGCACCCACTTCGGCCTCGTCGCTATCCCCCCACTCGGCTGCGATAAGATTAGCAGCATCAACTTGTAACACAGCTATGTCTGTCATAATATCGACGCCAATCACCTCAGCGGAAACCATGCGACCATCGCTGAGCGACACCCGGATTTCCGAG
>JANNPR010000490.1:0-5447 GCA_031400345.1 Planctomycetota bacterium
TTCACGAACACCTGCTGCATGAGGCCCGGATCTCAGGCCTTCGGAGTCATCCTGTTAGGCGCGGTCGTCGCGACGTTAGGTTGCCGAAGTTTGCCGGCATACGTTCCTTCATCGGCGTCTAGCAGGGCTTCCGTCTCGCGACAGATGGTTCAGAATCCTCAAGCGATTCAAGCTTCTCGTGAGCCGCGGTTTGAAACAAACGGTGCGATACAGCTTGCTAGTGCGGTTGGCGAGTTGCCAGTCACAACGGGGGAAGAAGAGCCGATTCGCGCGACGCCCATAGAAGAACTGCCAACACCGATTCGCCTTTCATTATCGGATGCAGTCGAAACGGCCCTGATGCAGAATCCTGATTTGGTTGCGCTGCGATATTCCGAAGGAGTGGGTCAGGGCGCGGTGTGGGTCGCGCAGACGCATCCCTTCAACCCTTCTGTACAGATACAAGTTACCCCTTCTCAAGAAAACCCGGCGGGCGATCCTGGTCCTACAAATCACTATGTGCTGTTCATGCAACAACTACAGCTTGCTCATCAGCGACGATATCGGGTTGGAGCAGCCTGCTCGGCGTTAAATAGCGTGCGTTGGAACATCGTTCAAGCGGAGCTGACTCAAACGGCTCAAACCCAGCGTCTTTATTTTACAGCTCTTTATCAACGACAGTTGCTCGAACTAGCACGTGCCAATGCCGAACTCAATAGTCAATTATTATCCACTTCCGAACGTCAGTTAGAAGCGGGACAAACTTCTGGCTCGGATGTTGCCATCTTGCGACTCGACAACATGGGAGCACGCCGCCAAGAGTTACTGGCGGAGACAAGCTACGAAAACGCTCTGTTGGATTTGAAGCGGCAACTTGGGCTTTCCGCTTCTGTGCGGATAGCGCTAGACGGCCGCCTCACGGATTGGCGTTTTCAGCCTATATCCGGAGAGACGCTCAACTGGTTGGAATATGTAGACACGGACTTCGAAAACGCGTCAGACGCCGAAGTATTGGCAAAACGACTCGCCGCGGGACGGCCGGATGTTGTCGCCGCATTTGCCGACGTGGCGACTGCCCGTGCAAACCTGGCCCTAGCCCGCGCCAGTCGCGTACCGGATTTAATGGCTGGGCCGTATTACCAGCGTGGTGACAGCGGAACAACGTTTTGGGGATTTCGCGTGCAGACGGATATTCCCGTCGTGAACACAGGTGCTCCGTTGGTCGGCCAACGGGCGGCCGAACTCAACCACCGGCACGCGATCTGGGTGCAACTTCAATATCGAGCATCCCTCGAAGCCCAAGCCGCACTGACACGCTATCACCATGCGTTGAGACTCCTGGAGGAGGGTGACGCGACCATGTCTGAGGAACTTCCCAAGGAGCTTCGACAACTCGAGGCCCAATTCAAGGAAGGCGAAGTGGATATAGTGCGAGTGATTGCCGCTCGTACGAGTTTTCTTCAAGCGCGAAGAGCCCTGTTGGACACGTACAACGAGATTGCTCAAGCCTCCGCATCGTTGGTTGGCAGCAGTGGTTTGCCCACGCAAGCGATTCTGCAGGGATCGTCGATGGCACATCCCTGACCTTGCTGGATCTGTGGTATTGCAACCATGAAACTACTTATTACTGCTGGTCTTTTCGTTTTAACCGCCGTCGCTGAGATCATCGGCTGCTACCTCCCATACCTCTGGCTACGATGCGGGAAGTCGCCGTGGTTGATGGTCCCCGCTGCGATCAGCCTAGCGGTATTCTCTTGGCTTCTTACCCTTCATCCGACAGCTGCTGGGCGCGTATACGCTGCTTACGGCGGCGTCTATGTGTCCATCGCTATTCTATGGCTTTGGGCTGTGGATGGCGTCAGGCCCAGCCGCTGGGATTGGTTCGGTGTGGCGCTGTGCTTGGCGGGAATGGTAGTAATTATGCTTAATCCGAGAACATAGAGAGAGCGTTGTTACCTCAAGTTTTTCCCATACAACCCGGACGTCTACGGCAAATCACGTCCCAAACTGCGAACCGGCGATTTCGGTTGTCGGGATTTGCTATGTGTCGGAAACGTCCTGCAACCACGATAGAATCTTTACCTTGATCTGATCCCGGACGCGTCGAAATTCGGCCAGCGTTTCGCTCCCTGACCCCTGAAATGATGCCGGGTCGTCGAACGGCCAGAATAGCCGCTGTTGCATCCCAGGCCAAATGCGTGGACACGTCTCGTTTGCGCTGTCGCAAACGATTATCACGTAGCGCATCGGCGTCCGGCCGAGGAATTTCTTGAGGTGCTTCGGCCGGTGTGAGGATATGTCGATGCCGTCTTCCTGCATCACGTCTACGGCCCGCGGATGAACGTCGTCCTTTGGATCGGTGCCTGCGCTATAGGCGTTCAAGCGATCACTGCCGAAGTGACGGAGATATCCTTCGGCCATTTGGCTTCGACATGAATTGCCGGTGCATAGTACAAGCACATTTGCCTGAGGAACTTCAACTGAATCGTCGTCAAGAACGTCTTTGAATTCGCGGTCGTTTGGCATTGAGAGACTCACCGTTCCCAAGACCTCGGACAATTGCACCGATTTCGAACAGAGATCGCTTGGGGCGTGATTGCAAAAAAGCCGCCCAAGTATCCTGTCTTGGATAATTGGGCGGCACAATCTCGAACTCACCGATAAGACCCGGTCGAATGTTGATTCTAAAATCCGGGATCAGTCGAGGGTAACTGACTTACCATCATTTGCTCCGACCAATGCCTTGATGACCAGTGTGTCGGTCGTTTCGGCAATAAAACGGACTGAACCATCCCCCATCGCACAGTTAACACCACCAGGGTGGAAGGCGAATGGTTCGTCGTTGGGTCCGCAATTGTTGATCACCCAAGGACATATCGGCGGTCCGCCGGTCGGACTTTTGTTGTTGTTAATTTTGGCCGTGCGATCGCCGGAGGAATTACTAGGTCCTGAAAAACCATTTGTCGTGGCATCCGCATCCGCCCAGGCGAACACGCGGCGACCATTACTAAACGGAGGCGGCGGATTACCGCCACCTGCGCCCTGAATCGGGTCGGCTGGGTTAGAAACCGGACTGACCCGAGACGAATACGCACCGAATCGGCCGACGGACGGGTGGGAACGCGATGCGTCCTCAATGCATAGGATGGTGTTGGAGGTTCCATCGATGACGTTCTGGAACCCGCCCGCATCGCAAGACAGCATTCCCTGTCTAACCTGCGATACCCATGCGGGGGAACCCGCAGGCTGCGTCCGCATTCTGAAAGTCGGCGAACCTGGCCGCTCATCCACGTCGCTGATGGCCACGAACATGTAGTCCCATGGGCCGTAGCCATGCACTGGATCTCGAGCCCCTCTACCAACCGGCGTGCTTGGACAAATATAGGTCTTGATCGCAGTTTTCGCAGCAACCTGTCCAGAAGGATAATTGGGGTCATTGTAAGCGAGACCCTTCGCGTCCTTATGCAGCTGCGCGCCGCTGGGCGTGGTCCATATTCCGCCGTTTAGCGTGGCACCATACGCCACTAGCGAGTTCGCTTGGTGGTTAAACATGTCGTAAACTGCTTGCTGCTCAATGTAAGGCAAAATCAAAGTGGCCGGGGAATGAATCATGTACGTTGTCGTACTGCTGCCGGTCGAATCGCATTGACCTGGATGGGGAAGCGTTTTGTAACTGGACTCAAAATTGTGCACCCCAAGTCCGATTTGTTTGAGGTTGTTGGTGCATTCCGATCGCCGCGCGGCTTCGCGAGCGGCCTGAACGGCTGGCAACAACAGAGCGACCAAGATGCCAATGATGGCGATAACTACCAGAAGCTCGACGAGCGTGAAGCCGACACGTACCTGTCTGCTTCCTCTATGAAAATTGAACCGTCTCATAAAAAACTCCCGGGCGGCATTCCCGCCATAATTTAAAACCCGCCGCGACCGTGGTAAAACACTTCACCATTCGGGGCCGCGCCCGCTGCAGTCAAAGTATCAGCAGTTAGGTGAAGATGAGATTTAGAAATTGTGAAGATTTTGCGAGCGTTGCGTGTGCATCGTATTAAGGTTCATGACGAACGCGCATTCGCATCCTACTGTAAGCCGTAAAATCGAGAAATCTGCTCGATACGGGTCTGAGTCTGGACTCGGGACAGCCCGGGCGCCAGGCGCGGAAGACAGTGCTCGTACCAGTGCAAAGCACGTAAATGCATCGCTCGGCGCTCGACCGACTCCGCTCGATCCGCCTGCAGCCACCAATCGTCAGCCAAGGCATGCTGTTCTTCAGGATTCGCGGGATTTGCGACTTCGCGCTCCGCAAGGGATCGTAATGGATCCATTCCCTGTGTAAGGATGGGCAACCCGTTTTCCCAATCCATTCTTACGAAGCATAGGTACTTGCCTAAATTGTGGTTGGCACGGGCATCGTGTTGTTCCGAATTGAGTGTTCGCAGAGCAATTTGGCTCGCCTCGTAAAGCGATTGCGACTCCAATAAGTCATGGTGACGCTGAGTTAGATCACTTAGTAATTTCCTATTGCCGGTCCGTTTCGCCAAGTTAATGGCCAACAGTTCGAAATCGGCTGCCAAGGCATACCGTTCTGCATCCGCTAATGACTTACTAATGTCGTTGGACTCTTGAATTAATTTGGCCTGAAATTCACCCTGATGTTTGGATCGAGCCAAGCGCATGAACGACGTGTATTGAAGATATGTAACATCCAGTTTGTAGGTTGCTCCTAAATCGTCAATGATTTGTTTTGTGGTCGCAAAATCGCCTGTTTGAATCGCAATGGCCAACGCTGCTTGCAACAAAGAATAATGGGTTGCGGGCTCGCCCAACGCCTCCGCGCTATCCCGCAAGATTCGTTGTAAGAACTCTCGTTTTAGCGCGATCGTCGAAGCGGCGGATGCGACTGGCTTGTAAAGTTCCCGCAATTGCGTTCGCTTGGCGAGGAGCGCTTCTTCCGGAGGTACGGCGATTCGTGGTTCGTCCGATTTCGTTGTGTCGCGAGAGGGTGCCACTGTTTTGGCAGCTAGGATTGCCGAGCTGGACCGACTCTCCGTGGGTGCCGACTGCACGCTACCTTTTCCGATTTCGTTTCCGGGAATTAGATCTTGGGATTCGGTCATGAGGGCTTCGAGGTCCGGATCGCGACTGGCTTGCGCCGACACCGGACCTTCGCCGCCATCAATGGTCATGATCGCTCTAACCAGCGATTCGGGTATGTCCGGGGGCACTCGCCGCACATACCCACCCCCGAAGATGACATAGAAACCGTCGGCGCGCAGTTCTCCTAAATTCGCTCGCGGCTGGCGGCCGACGGTGTACTCGGCGGGCTTTGTCCAAGGGACGGCCAGCGAGTCGTTCGCCTCGACCAGAATCACTGTTTCCGTTACCCCATCCTCGAACCTTCCGAGTGGTAACCCGTTTGGTCCGGGAAACGCCGCGGAACTACCGGTGCATGCCAAGTAATTGGTACGCAC
>JANNPR010000515.1:0-3130 GCA_031400345.1 Planctomycetota bacterium
TTCTTTGCTTTCGCTTCGTCTTCCGCTTCGTCTTCCGCAAGCAGGAGCGCTTCCAGCGTGTCGAGCTTTGCGGTCCAAAAGCGCTGATAACGCCGCAGCCAGGCATCGGCTTCCGCCAGCCGCGCCGCCTCGAGGCGGCACAGATGGGTGCGGCCGCGGATCGTCCGCGTCACCAACCCGGCGTTCTCCAGCACCCGCACGTGTTTCGATGCGCCCGCAAAACTCATGCTGAACGGGGTCGCCAGCTCCCCGATACAATGTATTTCCACTACCTGTATCGAGTCCTTCCACGGGTAGTCGCGCGCTGGTCGTTGATCCCCAGGACCCCATTGCCTCACCCTACGGTTGGCATGATGTAAACGGGTTGCCCGGGCCCGATTTCACCGACACTCGAGGTAATAACGTCTTTGCTCAAGAGGATCGTGATAACACGGCACTGCCTGGTGGCGGTCGCAGTGCCACGACGCGTCCGAATGGCGGGCTAAATCTGGTTTTTGATTTTCCTCTCAATCTGGTCGCCACGAACCCCTCGGCTTATACCAACGCGGCCGTGGTCAACTTGTTTTACGTGACCAATATCGCGCACGACATTACTTTCCGCCATGGATTCGACGAACCATCGGGCAATTTTCAATCATTGAATTACTCACGAACGGGTCGCGGCGGCGATCAAGTGATTGCGTTGGCCCAACAGAATGGAAACGCGTTACTCCCCATCAACAACGCGTTCTTTGCGACGCCACCCGACGGTTTCGAACCGCTGATGATCATGGGCGAGTTCAACCTAGATATATCTGCCCTTTATGAGCCGGGTCCGCAACCGCTTCCGACTTATACGCCGCGGCGAGATTCGGATCTTGTGGGGGACGTGATACTCCACGAATACTTTCACGGCGTCTCAAACCGGTTGACGGGTGGCCCAAACAACGTACTCGCGCTTAACGCCATTCAAAGTGGGTCGATGGGGGAAGGCTGGAGCGATTTTTTTGCGACGTGGGCAACTCAACGCCCAACGGATTTACGGGATACGCCGCGCCCGGCAGGTACCTACCTCGAGGGTCCTTCTCCACGAAACCCAGGTACGGGTATTCGGAGATTCCCGTACAACTTCGATCTGGCACAGAATCCGTTGACCTTTGGTGATTTTAACGGAGGCTTGACGGGCAACATCCCGAATGATGAAGTTCACGCCGCTGGTGAGATTTGGGCGTCAATACTATGGGATCTCAATTGGTTGATGATTGACCGATACGGATACGATTCGGATCTGAATAACGGCAAGGCTGGGAACAATTTAGCATTTCAGATGGTGATGGATGGCTTAAAGTTGAACCCGGTGAATCCGACGTTCACGGAAGCCCGAGACGCCATACTCGCCGGCGACCGTCTGCGAAACCAGGGTGTTAACCAGGACGTGATCTGGCAGGCGTTTGCCCGCCGCGGGATGGGTGCCAGTGCGGACTCGGACGTCCTGGACCTAGGAATTTCAATCGGTCTGAATGGGCCGATTTCCATCGATTCGCCAAACTCGAACCAAGTTCGCGAATCCTTCGACCTACCCAATTCGCCCGGCTTAATCAAAGGCAGCGTTTTCCGGGATGACGACGGGGACGGAATACAGGACGGAGCGGAAACCAATCTAGCCGGTTGGACGATCTACATTGACCTGAATAACAGCGGCACGTTGGACCGGCAGGAGCCGACGACGTTAACCGACGCGAATGGCGACTACGTCTTCACGTTCTATGTGCCCGGTCGGTTTACGATCGGAGCGCTGGTCAAGCCAAACTTTGCTCAAACGACGCCGACCGGTCGAGGCACTCAAACGGTCACCATCATTCCTGGTCAGACAGTTCAGGACATTGATTTTGGATTTCGTTCAGCATTGTCCACGACTAAGGGATTTAAATGGAATGACTTGAACGCCGATGGAATTCGAGACCCGAACGAACCGGGTCAACCGGGCGTGTGGATTTATGTGGATTTAGACGCTGATGGACGCTTGGACTTGGGAGAGCCATCCGCGATTACCGATGGAGATGGCGCTTATCAGTTAATTTTGGACAAGGTCGGAACTTTCAACGTTCGGGAAGTGATTCCGCCTGGTTTTGAGCAAACGTTCCCGGGAACGGACAACCCGCCGTCCGTAACGCTGATACGCGGGTCGGTGAACGTGAACGTCAGTTTTGGTAACCGGGGTATCTTGGATTACGGCGATGCGCCAGCCTCCTTCGGGACATTAGCCGCCAATAATGGCGCGGTACACGGCATCTTGAAAGGCTTCTATCTTGGCGCCCAAGTCGATGCCGAAGGAGACGGCAATCCGTCCGTCGCCGCCAACGGAGATGACATCAGCCTCCTCGCAGATGAAGATGGGGTCGTGTTCAATGGCGACCTCGCGTCAGGTCAGGACGCGAGTGTGAGCGTCATCGTTCACACCGGCGGTTTTTCGGCCGGAAAGCTGCAAGGCTGGGTCGATTTCAACCGCGACGGCGACTTCAACGACGCTGGCGAGCAGATTTTCAAAAATGTGAAGCTGCAGAGTGGAACTCACACGCAAACATTCCGTGTGCCAGATAATGCACTTCCCGGCTTGTCTTATGCTCGGTTCCGATACGGTTACGAGCAGGACCTCGGTCCCACCGGACGTGCCATGGCAGGCGAGGTCGAGGACTATCGAGTTCGAATTCTCGATAATCGGCCAGATGCCAACGACGATCAGTTCAGCGTGATCCAAAATACCACCGCGAATCTATTGGATGTTTTAGCCAACGATATCCCGAGTTCTCGCGGACCGCTGACGATTATTAATGTGTCTAGTGCCAGTGAACGTGGCGCGGTAACGATTGCCACGAATCGTCGTGAGTTGCGTTACACTCCTCGGCCTGGCTTCTTTGGTACGGAAACATTTACCTATACGGTCAGCGACGGCTTTGGTGGAACAGACACGGCTGGTGTTGCCGTAACAGTCCTGCCCGCCTTCGAAAATCCGATTGCCGTCGACGACTCTTTTGACGTAACGGCGGGCAGTCGTAACAGTCCGTTGGACGTGTTGTTCAACGATTTGCCGGGCCGACGTGGTCCAATAACGTTGGTTCAGGTTACTCAACCCTCAAACGGTCTCGTCACG
>JANNPR010000529.1:0-2383 GCA_031400345.1 Planctomycetota bacterium
TCTGTCTTCGAACGATTGACGTCATGGCTTGGCGAGATTGAGGTGCCATTCGTCGAAACGCGGCACGAACCGGTTTTCACGAGCGAAGAGGCAGCTCGCGTCCGCGGTACACCGCTGGAAAGCGGTGCCAAGGCGTTAGTCTGCAAAACGGGCGAAGAGTTCATGATGTTTGTCCTCCCGGCGAGTTCGCGACTTAATAGCAAGAAAGTGCGGCAATCTCTGGGACTTCGTGAGTTGCGATTTGCGACGCGAGAAGAAGTAGTACGATTAACTACTCTTCAGCCCGGATCTATTCCACCCTTCGGCAGCCTTTTCCGATTGACTACTTGGTGCGATCAAAAGTTGCAATTGCAGCCCAACATCAATTTCAACGCCGGCGATCATAGCATCTCTTTAAGCATGTCAATCGCCGACTATTTGCAAATCGAGAAGCCAAGAATAGGCGATTTTGGCGAGTAGATGTAACCGTTTACTGTCCAAGACGCAAGGCTGCTTCTTCAGCCCACGGACTATCTGGGGCCAACTCGAAAAACCGCTGCCAATGAAGAACCGCTTCTTGAGACTGCCCTGTGTCGTCGAGGGTTCGAGCCAAATGATAATGCACATCTGGATAATCGGGATAGATCGACAGCGCACCTTGAAATGCCGCAATCGCCAAATCACGTTCACCCAATTCCGCGAGCACACAGCCTAAGTTTGCTCGAGCCTCAACGTATCGCTCGTCAACTTCAATAGCTACGTAATACCGTTCTCTTGAAGCGGATAGGTCTCCCAGCCGATACAGCAGGTCTGCCAAGTGGAAGCACAGGTCTACGCGAGGGCCATTTGCCGCCAGGGCTGCGCGATACACTTCAACTGCTTCCGACAAATGGCCGGCATCTTCTAGTTCGGCGGCCTGTTGAATGAGCGAACCGTCGGGCAATACCTTTTGAGCCGTGATCGGGTCCACGGGCATTTTCAGCGTGGCTGGACGACCGTCCGACGTGAGAAATGCCGAATGCTCTAACGACTCGAAATCAAACCTGCGTTGACCACCAGACTCGACCAGATCATTGTCGTCCCTAAAAAGCAGCTGTTTGCCCTCGATTACCACGGTTAGCTGAGCCAGCGGTCGTTCAACCTTGGGAAATAAACGGGCTAATTCGGCCAGCTTTTTTTCAATGGTGGAGGGTGAGATGCCCGCGCGTAGTAGATCATTGAGTCGCCGCGCAGTAGCAACTTCCTGAAAGTCGAAATAGGGCAAACGAAAAACTTCCCGCACGGGAATGATTAGTCGATGCCGGATCCATCGCCGCACCATGGCCACCGGAACGTCGAGCACCCCGGCTAGCATCCCCGGCGTATACAGCCTACGTACCGTGATGTCGTCCTCTAGCAGCCCTAATCGTTCCCATAATTGCGTTTCGGTAACGATTTCCGCGTGCGATGGTTCCAATCGCCCGCCGTCGGGGAAACTGGAAGCGGGCCCGTCGTCATTCATAACCTCAAGGCCGCCACGGTTTGACGACGGAGTTGATTCGTCGGATCGCTGAATTGTCGCGGCGTCAACCATCGCCCCCGCACCAGAATTGGGTAGCGGGATCACGACCTCATCAGCTCCTACAACAATCAATTCAGCGTCTGGAGATTCGGCGTCGACGACTTGACCGCCGTGTTGGCGAATAACGTTTTGCAATTCACGCCGCGACATGCCAGATAGTTTGCCTCGGATGCCTACCCGGCGACCGGTCAGCGCGGTCGATTTCAGATCGCTATTGGTCATCTCCACAGTCTGTCGCCCGGTTACGCGATCGTCAACCGATGTTCGCAACTCCAAGAAATGCGGTGAGGGCGGTTTGGCGAGTGACCAAATCGCCCTCACGTTCCAATCGCTCCCGAAGCAACTGCGAAACTATGGGATTACGAACACTCCACCAGTGATCACACCTGCCTCAAACAGAGCCCCACGCAGACTGACAGGCGTTGGCGGTACAAGCCATGGAGCACAACTGCCTGGCCGATAGTAGCCTAAGGCGTACTGGCATTCGCCTGGCGGATTGATTCCCATTTTATAGGGTAGGAATGCCACATTTAAGAAAAAGTGTGCACCGGAGACGATCGATTCTGTCCAGGGGCCCGTGGTATGGCCGTAACGCTCCAATTGTACCTCTTCAAAGTACAGGGGCTTGTGGCACAAGGCTGAGGCCTTCCAATCCAGTTCGGTTGGAATCCAATCTCGCCGAGGTGCCCCTTCGTCGGCTAGCAGGCATTCCGTCGGGATGCCCCACCAAGCCGCGACGAAACAACGATCGTCGTCGCTGAGATTGCTAAGCGACAATTGCTTTGTCTCTCCGTCTTCGGTCTCGACCACAGCTCGCGTGTGCTTTAGATCTCGCAACCGTCC
>JANNPR010000551.1:0-7807 GCA_031400345.1 Planctomycetota bacterium
CGCCACGCCCTTCGACGCTCGTTCCTCGCGTCTCAGGGACGTGCCACCCAAGTAGGGACGTGCCACCCAACCACACTTCTCTTGCCAACTCAACAAACTTACTTGGAATACTGCGGGTGGTAGCCTCTCACCTTTAGCGGAATTCGGTACTGGTTGAGGTCGATGGTGACGTACAGCGTCTGAGCCTCGTCGCCAATTCCAAATTCGACGTTACTCGGTAAACCGATCGGCGATGTACCGGCTGGGGGATTCTGATCCGCAGGTCCAGTCGGTATGAAGGCAACCTCTTTGCCCGATGGGTCGACGACTAGTACTCCGGGGCGCTTCAGGCCGCGAGTCGTGAGGTAAATGCGGCCTTTCTCGTCCACACACATGCCGTCGCAGCCCGCTTGATCTCCAAAATCTACGATCGTCCTTCGGGGACCATTGACCATCCCGTCGTCTCCCAATGGAAAGGCGTATATCGCCATAGTTCCAGCTTTTGGCTTCGGAACCGTTGGGTCAATCTTGTCGGTGCCGTTGTCATGGTCCGCCAAATACATCGTCTTTTCGTCGGGACTGAGCGCGATGCCGTTCGGTTTCGAGACTTCGTGCGTGACTTCAACTACCCTTCCAGGACCATCTATTCGGTAAACAGCTCGATGCTCCAATTCCCTGCGTTCGTCTCCCAAGTAACGTGGGTCCGTAAAAAAGATCCGCCCCTTGCGATCCAGGCACAGATCATTGGGTGCGTTGAACTTCTTACCACCGATATGGTCGACCATGGTGGTTCTTTCTCCGGTCTTCACATTCCATCGGGAAACTCGGCGACCACCCCTATCAGAGCCTTCGCAGGCCAACAGCAACCCCTGCGCGTCGAAAGTCAGTCCATTTGCTTTTCCGCTGTCGAGAGAAAACGCGGCCGTTCGACGTGAGTGAGGATCAAACCGCATGATTAGCCCCCCGTCCTGACCAAGCGGGATATCCGTAAAGTAAATACTGCCGTCGGGCGTGACGGCCGGTCCTTCCGTTAATCCGCCGGAGATATTCGCTGTTCGTGAATAGAGCTTCTCGAGCTTGGCATCCGGCGAAACAATGGATTCGCCGGATGGAGTTTCGATGTTCTGCCCTAACGCGGAAACGCTAATCAAAGAGCTTAAAAAAAACACCAACGAATTCTGCGGCATCACGGGCTCCTTTTTACAGAGACTGCACTTTCAGCAGAGGATCTCACTCACGACACGTCCCGAAACGTCGGTCAATCGAAAGTCACGTCCCTGGAAGCGGCAGACAAGCCGTTCGTGATTGATCCCCAGCAGGTGCAACATGGTGGCATGAAGATCGTGCACGTGCACCACGTTGTCTACGGCGTGATATCCGAGTTCATCCGTGGCACCATGTGTTATTCCTGGCTTAATTCCACCGCCGGCCAGCCAGAGTGAGAAGCTTCGCATGTGGTGATCGCGGCCCATTGCCCCTTTGTTCGATTGCGCCATTGGCGTGCGACCGAATTCGCCGCTCCAGACGATTAGCGTTTCATCTAACATGCCACGTCGTTTTAGATCCTGGACTAAAGCGGCTGATGGACCATCACAAGAACGGGTACAGACTTTCATGAAGTCGACCAGATTATTGTGGTGATCCCAATCTCGATGGTATAGCTGAATGAAACGAACGCCGCGTTCCGCGAGCCGCCTTGCTAAGAGACAATTCGCCCCGAAGGATCCGTCTGCCCCCTGAGCGCCGTACATTTTTAGTACATGTTCCGGTTCGTCCGACAGGTCGATCAGGTCAGGTACGCTGACTTGCATGCGAAATGCCAATTCATATTGACTGATCCGGGATTCGATCTCTGGTTCGTCCAATAAATCTCGCTGCTTACGATCCAGAGCCATAGTTGCGTTGACGACGTCCCGCTGTTGATCTAGATCGACACCGGCTGGGCGTTGCAAGTAATAAACCGCATCCCCTTTCGTTTGCAACTTAACACCCTGCAACTTACCGGGCAGAAATCCACTGTGCCACATACGGTTCGAAATTGGCTGCGGACTTCGTCCGCCCTCGGAAGTGAGCACAATAAAGCCAGGTAGGTTTTCGCATTCACTGCCCAGCCCGTAAAGGATCCAGGACCCCATGCTCGGTCTGCCGGAAATGGGCGTTCCGGTATTCATCAAGGTATGTGCGGGATCGTGATTAATTTGGTCCGTATGCATCGAACGCACGATGCAAATATCGTCGGCAATACTGCCTATTTGCGGCAACGACTCACTAATTTCTTGACCAGATTTTCCGAATTTCTGAAAGCGCGTAAGCGGACCTAGGCAAACCAGCTTCTGCCCCTGTAGTTGTGCAATGGGTTGTCCCTGAGTAACGGAATCAGGAATGGGCTTGCCGTCCATCTTCGCCAGATGAGGCTTGAAGTCGAACGTCTCAAATTGCGAAGGACCTCCAGACATGTACAGGAAAATCACTCGTTTCACACGCGGGGGCACGTGGAACGGTCGCACAACTCCAAGGGACGAGAAATTCGCCGACGGGATACCTTCGCTGCGTGCGGACGAACTCGGCAGCAACGAGCTGAGTGCCATGGTCCCGAGACCCGTACTGACTCGACCGAGAAATGCGCGGCGGGTTTGCTCAGTGAAATAGCGATTCGGAATGAACATGCAAATCTCCGTGCGGTATCTACCTTAGCGTAGCAGAAGAAGTTATGCGGCAAACCAACCCGAAACGCAAGTTTGGGATGTTGTGCATTTCAAAGCCCGAAGTGTGCCATCTGGCAGCCGCCGGAGCTGGCTTGGATTATCCGAATCAAATGTCATGCAAGGAAACAGTCGTAGTATGCTCGTTCTCGGCAAAAGTGAAACCTTGGGAGAATCCGGCCCATTCGATTATGGTTAGCGCCTTACGACATGATAATCGTCGCCTCAAACAAATTGGTGCGGTACGGCTCAATAAGTTAAGTCACCCACGGCGATAACTGGCGAGTGCCCCCTTTCGGCATTCGTGATTCGTCGTGTTCTTGAGTTGAAAAGCATATTGCCGCAAAGGAACGCCCAGGAAACAATATGCCAGGAAACTGTCAAGTTCCTCCTGACGGATGAGCCTCAGAAATGGTATGCTGTGGGACGATTTTGCTTGGCTCAGACGCTGCCCAAACGTTGAAATAAACGGCCCAAAGTGGCCGGTTACATGAGTTATGGAAAGTCTCGCGAATCGTCGACCATTTGGCTCTACAACATCGATTTGAGGTCCTTTGATGTCCGACGCTACATCCACAGTCGCTTCGGATGAGGTTCCCGTTGAACCTCTTTCCCTTCCCACCCAGGATATTGATCCTGCCGAGACCAGCGAATGGCTGGATTCGCTGGAATACGTGATAAAAAGTAAGGGCGCGGAGCGGGTGAAGTTCCTGATTTCCGCCCTGGAAGAGAAAGCTCGCCGCGAAGGCGTGGATCTTCCGTACGCTTTGAACACACCCTACATCAACACCATACCGGCCAATCGCCAAACGCGCTACCCCGGCAATCGAGAGATCGAGCGGCGAATCAAGAGCATCATTCGCTGGAATGCGATGGCGATGGTCGTCCGGGCCAACAAACAGTTCGACGGTTTAGGTGGTCACATTTCGACTTATGCCTCGGCGGCCACTCTATATGAAGTGGCTTTCCACCACTTTCTACGTGGGCGCGGCGAAAGCGGATACGACGGCGACCAAATCTACTTCCAAGGACATGCGTCGCCAGGCATCTACGCCCGTGCGTTTCTGGAGGGGCGGCTTAGCGAACAGCACTTAGATAACTTCCGCCGCGAATTGCAACCGCACAGCGGCCTATCGTCGTACCCTCATCCTTGGTTAATGCCAGAATTTTGGGAATTTCCAACTGTTTCGATGGGGTTAGGGCCACTCATGGCCATCTACCAGGCTCGCTTCAATCAATACTTGAATGACCGCGGGCTCAAGGATACCTCCAACACAAAAGTCTGGGCGTTTCTGGGTGATGGAGAATGTGACGAGCCGGAATCGTTGGGAGCCATCACCTTGGCTGCCCGAGAACAACTCGGCAATCTCATTTTCGTAATCAACTGCAACTTGCAGCGCCTGGACGGGCCGGTACGCGGTAACGGTAAAATCATCCAAGAGCTCGAGGCGCTATTCCGGGGCGCTGGCTGGAATGTCCTCAAGGTGATTTGGGGGGATGATTGGGACCCGCTCATCGCCAAGGACGAATCGGGACTGCTCGCTAAACGCATGGGCGAGGTGGTGGACGGCCAATATCAAAAGTACATCGTGTCTCCCGGTTCTTACATCCGCGAACACTTCTTCGGCGCGTATCCAGAGTTAGTAGAGCTGGTTGCCAACTACTCAGACGAAAGATTGGTAAAAATGCGGCGCGGCGGCCACGATCCTGAAAAGGTATTCGCGGCCTACCTTGCGGCCGTACAGTCCCAAGGAAAACCGACCGTCATCCTTGCCAAGACCATCAAGGGTTATGGGCTAGGTGAAGCGGGCGAAGGGCGCAACGTGGCGCATCAACAGAAGAAAGTAAACGAAGACGAGCTGCGAGCCTTTCGTACTCGCTTTGGCATACCGGTTTCCGACGAAGAGGTCGTCAAGGCTCCCTTTTACAAACCGCCCGAAGACAGTGCTGAGATGCGATACTTGCGGGAACGTCGCAAGGCGCTCGGCGGTTTTGCTCCGACGCGACCTACGGCCGTACCAAAATCCGAGGTTCCGGCGATTTCTGACTACAAGGAATTTCTCGGCGCCAGCGACAAACCTTTGTCGACCACTACTGGTTTTGTGCGGTTGCTCAGCAAACTTTGCAAAGACAAAAAAATTGGCCGACAAATCGTTCCCATCGTACCGGACGAGTCCCGCACGTTCGGCATGGAGGCAATGTTTCGCGAGGTGGGAATTTACGCCCATGCCGGCCAGCTTTACGAGCCGGTGGACCGCGATCAACTGCTGTATTACAAGGAAGCGAAGGACGGCCAGATTCTCGAAGAAGGAATCACCGAAGCGGGCTCGATGTCGTCGTTTATTGCGGCTGGCACGGCGTATTCGCAACACGGGATCAACATGATCCCATTCTTTATTTATTACTCGATGTTCGGCTTCCAACGCATTGGCGACTTGATTTGGGCAGCCCAAGACATTCGTGCTAAGGGGTTCATGATCGGAGGCACTGCGGGACGCACCACGCTAAATGGTGAAGGACTCCAGCATCAGGACGGGCATAGCCTGCTCAATGCAATCGCCTTTCCTACCGTTCGGGCCTACGACCCAGCCTACCATTACGAGACCGCTGTCATCGTGATCGATGGAATGCGGCGACTGTATGTGGATGGCGAAACCGCCATCTACTACATCGCGGTCGAAAACGAAAACTACCCCATGCCCGCGATGCCCGAGAATGCACAAGAAGGCATCATCAAAGGGATCTATAAGTTGAAGTCACACGACGTGAATTCGCCACGGGCCAAAGTTCAACTGTTCGGTAGTGGAGCTATTTTGAGGATGGCGTTGCAGGCACAAAAGTTTCTGGCCGAGAAGTATCAGATTTCAAGCAATGTTTGGAGTGTGACCAGCTATACCCAGCTCCGCCGCGATGCGCATGTCTGCGAACGATGGACTATGCTCCACCCTAAGGAATCGCCGCGGCGAAACTATCTGGAACAGCTTTTGACCGATGAACCAGGCCCCTTCATCGCAGCATCCGATTACGTTCGCGCAGTGCCGGAACAATTACAACCTTGGATTCCTGGCGATTTTTACGTGCTGGGTACCGACGGCATGGGACGTAGCGAGACTCGAGAAGCTTTGCGGCGCCATTTCGAGGTAGACGCCGAATCGATTACCGTGGCCGCGCTGTATCGACTTGCCAAGCAAGGCAAAATTCAAGCGGCCGAAGTCGAACAAGCGATTAGAGATTTGGGCGTAAATCCCGAAAAAATCGATCCCTTGTACGCGTGATACCGGCTTTATTTCGATCCACGATCTGCCGCAAACAACACAGACTCGGCAGACAAGGGTTCGCTAAAATTCGTTTACGGGGATTTGAGTTCATAACATGGCAGTCGAAATCAAACTTCCGAATCTGGGCGACGGAATCGCTTCCGGTGACGTGCTAAACGTATTAGTCAAGGAAGGGGACCAGATCAAAAAAGATCAAGGGATCATTGAACTCGAAACAGGTAAGGCCACTTTCGAAGTTCCCAGCACGCATGAGGGCAAGATCACTAAAGTGCTGGTGGCGGCCGGCCAAACCATATCCATTGGTGCCGTATTGATTACTTTAGAAGCATCCGAAACGGCAACCAAGCCCGCCGCCAAAGGGGCAACCCAGCCCGCCGCCAAAGCGGCAACGAAGCCCGCCGGCTCATCTGCCTCCGCGCCTGCAGGGAAATCGTCCGCCAGGCACACCAATCCGCCCAGGTAAGCCAATCCGTCCAGGCAAGCCAATCTACACAGGCCAAGCCGGCTCCTGCTGTTCCGCCTACGCCCGCGGCATCGGGGACCGCCAAGTCGGCCGCAGCCGCAGCCGTACCGGAAGAGACATCGACTCCAGCAGAACCCGCCCCTTCAAATGGTAATGGCATGATACCGGCGAGCCCCACCGTGCGTCGGTTCGCTCGAGAGGTAGGCGTCGATTTGCGGTCGGTAACTGGCTCGGGTGACGGAGGGCGAATCACTCGCGACGATGTTTTAGCGGTGGTTCGTCAAACCAGCCAAGCGGTCCGCAATGGCGGGCAAGCTCAACCCACCGTCGCAAAAGGGCCCGGCGAACCTGCCACAGATGCGTGGGGTCCCGTACGCATCGAGCGCATGTCGAAGATTCGGCAAACGATTGCGGCAAAGATGCACGAGTCGTGGACAAAAGTGCCGCGTGTTACCAACTTCGACGATGCCGACGTCACAGAACTCGAGAAATTCCGACAATCAAGCAAGGATGATTACGCCTCTCAGGGAATCAAATTGACATCGTTGCCGTTCGTGGTCAAATCCGTGGCCATGGCGTTGCGGCATCATCCTGTTATCAATGCGTCAATCGATCAGGAGAATGGCCAAATTATCTACAAGGACTATGTCAGTATCGGAATCGCCGTAGATAACGACCGAGGGTTAGTCGTGCCGTCCCTGCGCAACGTCGACAAGCTTTCGATTCCGGAAATCGCACGTGGCATTGCAGGCGTTGCAGAAAACGTACGCAACAACAAATTCTCCATGGACGATCTGCGGGGGAGTACATTTACGATCAGCAATTTAGGAGCCATTGGCGGAACTTATTCCACACCCATCATCAACACCCCCGAAGTCGCCATTCTGCTCATCGGCCGGTCTCGCAAGCTTCCGGTCGTAATCGATGATCAAATCGTCGTCCGACTAATGATGCCCCTGAGCTTGTCTTACGATCATCGCCTGGTGGATGGTGCAGCAGCGGCCAGATTCCTCAACGATGTGATCGGATTTCTCCGAGCGCCCAGTCGTCTGCTGCTGGCTTTGTAGGCGCGTGATAGGGTCTGTCTGCGTCAAGAATGTGGATCCACCGCCCCTCGTACAAGGTGGGCGGCGAGTGTGCCACTGGCCGCCGCCGAAGTCGGCTATGACGTTCAACAAAGTCTATGTCGGCGGCAAGCCAGTGCTGAACAACGTAGGACCAAATAATGCGAATTGTTTCGTTCTACAACTGCTACCGGCGGCAGACCGGCTATGTTGTTCGACCGTTCCAGCACTGGCTTGCCGCCGAATGAGCCCGTCACCTGTAATCCACGTCAACTCCGGCGGCGGCCAGTGGCACACTGTCATCGACCCACCATTTTGAAG
>JANNPR010000570.1:0-3623 GCA_031400345.1 Planctomycetota bacterium
GGTTTACATCGGCTACCTCCTGAGGTGTTGCAGCCTTTGGGCCGAGCTCCTCTCGACGGGCGACAACACTTGCAGTTGCTCAAAGTTGGAAACCGTCTTCTGCTGGTGAGCGTGTCGTCTACAGGCAGCGCAACGCTCACCGAAATAACCGACGTGGACGAAGTCGTACGTTTAACCGCGCTTTGCCAAGAAGTTCAACCGAACAGCATTTCGTCAACTTTTCGCCAGGTGTTGGGCCAACTCGGCAAGGAACCAGCGGGTCGTGGTTTTCTTGGGGACTCGCCACGCGGCCAGGTCGATTCCGCTAGCACTTCGCCGGTACGCCAACGAACGCGAGACCACTCATGATGCTGAAGCCAAGGCTTAAGGCAAGTCTGGGATCTTGGCGGCGTGTTTGCAATCTTCGCGGAATATTTTCCTCCGAGTCGATGCGAACGATGTTGTCTGCCCGATCGTTAAAAATCCTGCCGATATTGAGTTTGGCGTTTGGCCTAAGTCTGGTCGCGACATTGGGAGCGCAGGAACCAAGCGATCCGGCGAACGATCCAACACGAATAGACATTCAAGGCTTTGTGACAGCCGGACCGGAGGTCTGGACCAGTCCTCAAGGGCTGACGTCCTCGCTCCAAATTATGTTATTGTTGACGGTCCTCAGCCTGGCTCCGGCAGTGCTGCTAATGACCACTTGTTTTATTCGCATCGTTATCGTCTTGGGCCTGTTGCGGCAGGCGATCGGTGCTCAGCAGCTACCTCCTAGTCAGGTAATTACCTCTCTGGCGCTGTTTATGACCGTGCTGGTGATGACACCGATCTGGAAAGAAGTCTACGACGACGCCATTGTTCCGTACACCAACGCGCAGGGCGGCATCAGCATGCAGGACTCCTGGAACGCGGGAGTCAAACCGATTCGTCAATTCATGGCGCGCCAAATTGATATCGCTGGCAACAGTGACGACGTCTGGCTGTTTTATGAATACTCGACTCGTTCGTCGTCGCCTCCGCAGACCTACGACGACGTTTCGCTGCAAGTGCTCGTGCCGGCATTCATCTTGAGCGAATTAAAAACGTCCTTTCTGATTGGATTTCAGATTTACTTGCCGTTCCTAATTCTGGACATGGTCGTCTCCAGTGTCACGATTTCGATGGGCATGTTGATGCTTCCCCCCGCCATGATCTCGCTGCCGTTCAAATTATTGCTGTTCGTATTGGTGGATGGCTGGCGCCTGGTCGTGGGGATGTTATTGGATAGCTTTGGCACGCAATAACGTTCACTGTTGCGCCCTGGTCTCGTTCGAAATGACTCGATCGGCAATGTATGGATGCACAAGTCGCGGTCGATTTAGCTCGGGATGCAATCTTGATATCGCTGTTGGTCAGCGCGCCGTTGCTCTTAGTTGGAGTAGCCGTCGGACTGGTTATTGGACTGATGCAGGCGCTGACTCAGATTCAGGATCAAACGGTTTCGTTCGTTCCGAAACTGATGGCGATGGTAGCGGCATTGGCCTTCTGCTTGCCTTGGATAATTCAGCGCTTAGTGGAGTATTCCGGCGACCTATTCGTCAACATTCCCCGCGTCATCTCTGGAGGATGAGGGTTGTATAGAAATTGTAGGACGGGCGCTCCTGCCGCCCTTCCTCTGGAAACTCGAAGGGCAAACGTGCCCATCCTACGGAGCCATTGGACCCTTGATAGCACAGATTCTTGAACAGTACTTGAGTCAGTTCTTGACCTTCGTTTTGGTGTTGAGTCGCATCAGTGGACTGGTTTTGACTGCGCCTTTATTCGGCTCCCGTGGGGCTCCGATGCGCGTCCGCTCGCTATTAGCCGTAGCGCTTTCGATACTGATTACGCCGTCCGTTTGGCACAACTCGATCGAGTCACCCGGTAATTTCATACTCTTTTCCGGATTCGTCGCCCGTGAGGTCTTTTTGGGTGTGGCCATGGGTTTAGCGGTGCTGATTCTTTTGGCGGGACTACAAGTATCGGGCCAAATCATCAGCCAGATGGGCGGTTTGTCGCTGGCGGACGTGTTTGATCCGGGCTTCGACACCAATGTGCCAATTCTCTCACAATTGCTGGACCTCACGGCCACAGCCATTTTCTTCACGATTGGCGGTCACCGGTTCGTGCTGCGAGCCTTATTGGATTCATTTCAATGGGCGCCTCCTGGTGGCGACGGTTTTCCCACCGGAATCGTTGACGCGCTTACGGAAATCATTGACCGGAGCTTTTCTATTGGTATCCGCGCCGCGGCTCCGGTGATGGTCTCGCTACTCTTAGCGGTAGTGATTACTGGAGTCATCAGTCGGGCGCTTCCACAGCTCAACATTATGGCCATCGGATTTAACGTCAATGCGCTGGTCCTGTTGGCGGTGCTGTCAGCCACAGTCGGTGCTGCTGGCTGGATATTGCAAGAGGAAGCAGTCGCAGCGCTGGATTTGATCCGCACTGCAATACGGCCTTGAAGTTTGAATCTAGTACTGAGAACCTGCACGCGTGTCCGACCAATTCGGCGACAAAACACACGAAGCTACCCAGCATCGCCGCGAACAAGCCCGCGAAGAAGGGAATGTTGCGCGTAGTCATGATTTGTCGTCGGCAGCCCTGCTGGTGGCGGGTATCGCGGCGTTGCTTTATCTGGGACGGGATCTGGCCGAGTATTTTGGCCGTTTCTCCATGCATCAATTGGGAACAGCACCACAACTCGATTCCAGCGTGGAGGCGTTCGTCGGCATCGGTCAACAAGTCGTCGTCGACCTTGGCACCTATATATTGCCCTTTCTGGGTCTATTGCTTTTGGCATCGGTCGGTTCACAGGTAGGTCAATTTGGATTTCTTTTTGTCCCTCAAAAACTGTCGTTCGATTGGTCACGGATTGATCCAATCAAGGGATGGGAGCGACTTGTCTCGTTGAGTAATGTTGTTCGATTGGGATTTAGCATATTCAAACTACTCGTCATCACATCCGTCGCGGCTTGGACCCTGTGGGGGCGATGGGATTCGATTCTGACATTGCCGGAGCGCGATGTGATGCAAGTGGGTCTATTCCTAATTGAGATTACGTTATGGACGGCGCTCAAGATCGCTATGGCACTTTTTATACTTTCATTGTTGGATTACGGTTTCCAGCGATGGAAGTATGAACAAGATTTGCGTATGTCGACTCAAGAACTGCGCGAAGAGTTTCGTTCGCTGCAAGGCGATCCCCAAATCATCAGTCGGCGAAAGGCTCTACAGCGGCATCTCGCGCTGAATCGTATCAAGACGGCCGTACCCGACTCGGACGTAGTGGTGACCAACCCAACCGAATTGGCAATCGCTCTCAAGTATGACTTGGAGACCATGGAGGCACCTTTGGTGGTCGCTAAAGGTGCGGGACTTGTCGCGCAACGCATTCGCAGAATTGCTTTGGAGAATGGCGTACCGGTGGTAGAACGCAAAGAATTGGCGCAGGTCTTGTACAAGTCGGTGGAAATCGGCAAGCCGATTCCACCAGAACAGTACACGGCGATGGCGGAGGTGTTGCGCTACGTGTATCAGCTCAAAGGCAAAACCATTCCGAACGTGCGGCGCGCGTAGTAGTAGGCACACTTCGTGTGCCGTCGAATTACGGCACACGGAGT
>JANNPR010000583.1:0-7338 GCA_031400345.1 Planctomycetota bacterium
GGCTTCAAACTTTGTTAGGCCGCTTACATTCACTTTGTTAGGCCGCTTGCGTTCGCGTTGGTGGGCAGCGAAAACCGGAACGTCGAGCCGACCCCTTTCTTGCTTTCGACAGTCACCTGCCCGCCGTGTGCCTCCGTAAACGTCTTGACGATGGCGAGACCTAGGCCCATTCCACCTTCGTTCACCGGATCGGTTTCTCCCTTGTCGAAGACTTTCGCGAGAAGCTCTTCGGGGATTCCCGCACCGTTGTCGCTGACCCAGCACTCAACACCAACTGCCTCGCAAAGTTCCCTTGCCCCAATGATAATCTCGCCGCGTGGGGTGTATTTAATCGCGTTCGCAATCAAGTTCTGAAAGATCCGCCTCAACAGACTAACATCCGCATACACGACTAAGTCGTCGGGCACCTTGTTTATCAGCTGAGTGCTGGCGGTCCCTGCGACTGGATGGAGATCGTGAATGAGAGACTCAACCAGGGGCCACAAATCAAACTCTCGCCGTTCCAATTTGAACCCGATTTCCGTTTCGAGGTTCGTGTTTTCCTCGAGCACTTTGGCGACCAGCCCTTCGAGATGCTGCACGTTGCGACGCAAGGCCTTCAACATCTGGGCCGTTTCAGCGCTGGGTTCTCGCGCTGGAAGCGTCCGCTCCAGGACTCTCCCAGCTAAGGAAATGGCATTCAGTGGAGTTCGGAGATCGTGTGCCACAAAGGCGAGATAGTCTGTCCGGCGCCGCTGCACCTCCAGCGCTTGCTGTGTGGCATAGGTCTTCAAGGCCAAGCCGATCGCATGGTCGAGGACCACATTGATAATGTGGAACGGCTTCCCTTGCAGGCTCAACCCATTGTCGTCTGCAAGATCGTGGATACAGCCGCGAAGGATGTTATACTCCGCCACGACCTCTTCAATATCAAATGAGTCTTTAACACGCTGTAGACCATGAGCTGGCGAACTGCCTTCGCTAAGCGCTTCTGGGACCGTCTGGTCAGACTTTGATTGGATTGCCGCAGCCAATTCGTCAAGCAGCAACGGAATGTGATCGTTAAGCGTCGGGATGTCTAGATGCCGCGCGGACGGGAGTTGCCGCACCTGTTGCCGCCACCGCGAGAGTAAAGTCTCGCGTTCCTGCCTAATGAGTGCTACCAATTTGTTCAGATCGTTGACGACCATCTCACTTCCAACTTCACACTGGATTGGTCGAGGCTCGTGCCGCCGAACTTGTTCGGGCGGAGCTGTATAGGACGGTCAACCTGTTGTGGATACGTCGACAACGTTTCCCATTCTATCTCTGGCCGCATTTCGGGACATCATCCCGCAATGCTGTTTGTGCCGCAATGGCTTCGGTAAGAAACCATTCACGAGGGCCATGCCGTTAGGATTTCCGACTTGGTCAGCCTATTTTTTTGGTCAAGCGACACTCTACTTCCACAAATGTCCTGCGATTCCAAAAATAACAATTACTAGCATGAAAGATGGCATCGCTAGCGTCATTCCTTTGAAATCGGACGAGTATTCAAGCTCGATTGTTCTATCATCGATTTCGAGTTTCCGTGACCATGCATCTTTGTGGACCAAGCAATTCAAGTCGATGGCCTCGTAAACTGAGCGATCTACCTGGATGGGAGTGTCGTCACCGATGGTAACGACGTAAACGTCGTCCACTCCGAGCGTCTTTTCAAACAGTCGATCCTTGTGCGTTACGTGGCCGTCTAAATGCAGCGGGATGGTCGAACGAACCGCAGAAAACCAAAGGTTGCCTACGGCGAACGCTGCGCCGAGTAGGAGAAGGACAACAACAGGTAGCGATTTACGTAACGGCAAAATAGCCACCTGCGATTAAGTAAATCGCCCCGATCGCAATTGCGGATCGAAGAGCCATATCGGCCGGCTTTTCGTTACCCGCGAGAAACATTGCAGCCAGGCCTGCCAACACAGCACCGAGGTTTTGATTGCAGAAATCGACCTGATCAAATTTCGCGAGGCGAAACACCGTTGCCTCAGCAACGGTCCCAGCCGCAAGACAGAGCATCGTGCACGGCACCACTACCCACGAGGCAGTTACACGAAAACGTGCTGGCGGGATCGCTGCCAGTACGATCATCATTGCGCAAAGCGTACCACCATATCCTGCAGCGTAGTGCCCGAGATAGTCGCGACGATGGCCGAGGAAGTGAAAGAAAAGCAGCGAAACGACAAACGCGGGAAATGAACTGATGATGAGAACGCGCTGCATGGCTTTGTTAGCCTTACTTCTCTGCATCCGGGGAAGGCTGCTTCTTCGGTGTGTTTTCCTCGGAGAACTCCGCAACAGTGACTTTCGCGAAATCGTCGCCCATGAGTATGTTACGCAGCACCTTGATGTGAACAGTGTATCTCTTCTTACCCACTGAGAATTCTACTTTGTCGCCTTGCGAGACAGAGGTCCTCCGCAGCAAGTCGTCGTCGGCTGCGTTTACCACCGACATGAGCACTTGACCATCGGTGATGTCCCCGAGTCGAATCCGGACCGATCCATCGGAACCTGGGATAGCTTGCGCCTCGCGCTGTACCACGATCATTTCGACCGCCGTCTCGGGCAGGTTCAAGGTCGGCGCAGACACCTTGGTCTGCTGACCCCGCGTCTGTATGGGGTTGCCCTTATCGTGCCAGTCCCCGTCCAGCGTCCGGCCCCAGCACTGCCCGGTCGCGGTATCGATCAGAAAAATGTGCGACTCCGAGGCCCGCACCAATTGATACCTCCCCACCTCACCAGCTGCTGCTCGGGAAGTTACTCCTTGCGCAGAGACGTGGTAGCCGGTAACAGCAACGGCAAATGCAGCGGTCACAATCAGAGGAATGCCTTTGTTCATTGTGGTACTCCTTTCAGGAGTGTTGTTGTGGGAGGGAACCGCAAACCTATTCGCCTAGTCCGAAGGGCATGGATCTCGGGCACGTCCGTGACCGTGAGATTGAGGTGGTTTAGCTTCATCTTGATCGCCTCCAACATCGCGTTTAGGCTGAGGTAGTCTTTATAAAACGCCATGAAATCCTTGGCAATGATGAGAACAGAGCTTTATCCACTAACTTAGAAAGCCTCGGGGAAGAAATGGGAACACTGATCTTCGCTTATGTTCTTCGCTAATTCCAATTAGTGAAGATCAGCGAAGATCAGTGTTCCTTCGAAACCTTGCCATTCCGAAGTTCCCTCTGCGTCGGCCGTGTGTCAGAATGGGCGAAGTCTCATTGCTCATAATGGAGGGCGGATGTCGCGCAGATACTCGGGCGCGTCGTCGGCAAATGCAGCGTTCGGGCTTAAAACGACTAAAACCGCCAGCACGGAACCGAGCAATCCCAGTGTGGCACGTAATGGGGGGCCGACAGCGCGCCCGGTTATCGCCTCACCGATGTCAGCGGACGTGTCGTCGATAGGCTGCTGGCCTACTACAACGGGTCATTCAGGTCGTGCTCCAGAGTCAATCACGGCTTCTTTACCGCTTCGCACACCAATCGAAGATACTCGGCAATCTGATGGCCCTTCGCGGAAGCCATGTCCGATTGGCGGATGACGATCAAGTCGAGGCTGGGAGCCACCATAATGTTATTGTCCCATTTGCCGAGTGAGCATTTTATGACGGTCAGCCTGTTGTGGATAGGTCGACAACGTTTCCCATTCTATCTCTCCCGCAGGTTTCGGATTCATCTCGCGAAATTGTGTTGGTGCCGCAATGGTCAGTCGAGAGAGATGTCATACGTAAGGGACTGCCGCAGCCGCATCGAGCCGCTCCAAGTGGCCAAACGTCACAGCGTCGCCGGGACTTTCGCCGTGGGCTTGGATGGCGATCACGAGCACCAACAAACCACTGTTCATGGAGAACCTTGCCATTAAGAAGGTAGCGACGACGTTAATGGACCGACCCTGCGTATCCGGCCGGCTCGTGCTCGTTAACTGCCGCCAATCGTCGACCGACCCTTCGCGAGTTTGGGGCTAATGATCCCCATGTTGTCTCGACTCGCCTGTTGTTACGTAGGACCTTTAGACGTTCGATTTTTTAGGTGTAACTTTCTGCGCTGTCGTTCGCTGTCGGCATTTCCCAGTTCCTCAAAGAACGAATCCACTAACCACGGACTCCGAAATGGTCCCGGCTGGTTTGTATTGGCTGGAATCACTGAATGGCGTATCTGCTGCAATACGTGGACTTGCTCGTGTCGCATGGCGTCTGAGGTCGAACGATCATTCGATAGCACTGACAATTCGCCTTCGGCATGCACCGACGATTCGCTGGTTGGTTCGTTTAGACGATTAATAACCAGCAGAGCGTCGAGTGCCGATGCAAAACCGTCGCCCGTTGTGTCCAAATGCGGACAGTCGAGTCCATCGTTGTAGTATCGGCATCCTGTTACGGGCCGCATACCAGGCAGGCGGCCCGCGGCATCGATGATGCGTGGATTATTGAGCTCGTTGATCACAAGCAAGGCATCGATCGGCGCAACCACTCCGTCGCGACTTACATCCACATCGTTGTCTGGATTGTTCCAGGCAAATGGATTGGCCAGAACGACGAAGGAAACATGGGCATCGAGAGTAAGTCCATCCCGGTCGGTGGCGTGCACGGAGATTGAAAGCGGTGAATTGGCTGAATCGAATTTCAATCCAGCGGTACCTTTCAGGCGGAGCACTCCCTGGATAATCTCAAATCTGGGGTCGTCCACCGATAGCGCGTGTGAATCGCCAGCGTCGGGATCCGCCACCGCGATCGATCCTATAACTGCTCCTTCGACGTTTTCCCGGACCGGGCTGGCCGTAAGCGATATTGAGATCGGTGCCTCGTTTGCATTCAATACGGCGATTAAAAACTGTTTGATAACGCTGGCTTGTGCCAAATCGCGAGCAGTAATCTCGAGTGGGACAAATGGTTCCGTCTCATAGTCCAGGGACAAGCCGGGTTTCAGCTTCAATGCTCCGTTGACAATTTGGAATCGGGGATCGGAAAAAGTGAAAGTGTGACGGTCTCCCAGATTGGGATCATCGACCACCACACGGCCAACGACACCGCCAACAGCGCTTTCGGAAAGCACACTCGCGTCGAGTGAAATGCCGACGGGCGGCGAATTCTGCGAAGTGACTATCACTGAGAAGGACTTCGAACTGCTCCGGTTGGGCGTTCCGGTGTCCACTACGAAGACTGTTATGATGTGCGAACCGATTTGGTCGGCGGTTGGCGTCCAGGAAAATTCGCCGGTTAGTTCATCTATTGCCGCTCCTGTGACTGCGTTGCCGGGCAGGAAATAAGTCAGGTTGTCAGCAGGAAGGTCTATATCTGAGCCCGCAACACTCAGCCGAAGGGTCGCTCCAAGCGATATTGACTGATCGCGGATCGCCTCGAGCGTTGGTGGAGAATTCACCTCTTCCACATTAACGGAAATGGTGGCGAGTGATGAAAGTGCCGGCGAACCGTTGTCCGTGACTCGGATCGCCATTGAATACCGTCCCGAGCCGTGAGACTCGCCGGGGATCCATGACAGCAGACCGGATATGGGGTTGATGGCCGAACCCGGTGGCCCGCTGTCAAGAGAGAACTGTAGATTTCCTTCTTCAGGGTCCGTTGCCGTTACTCGTAGCGCAAATGGCGTTCCCTCTTGTGCTACAGGGACAGTTATCGGCGTGATTTCAGGCGGATCATTTTTTTCGGTCGCCGTTATGATCAATGTCCACGCGGCACTCATCGAAGGGGTCCCGTTATCCGACACGCGCAGGGACAAAGGATACGTACCGGGCGACTGTTTCTCGCCAGGTGTCCAACGAAACTCGCCGGTGTCCGGGTTCAGTCTCGCTCCTTGAGGCGCTCCGGACTCGATCGCATATCGAATGGAGTTACCATCAGGATCGGTTGCGGTGAGGGTCAAGACAAGTTCCTGCCCCTCTAACACAGATACGGAGACGGTGGAGTCGGGCTGCGGCGCTTCATTGACCTCCGATACCGTGATCGTAAGCGATGCCCCTGCCTTGAAGTGTGGAGAACCAGCATCCTCGACTTCCAGGCCGATGACGAAGATACCCGGCCCTTGAGCTTCGTTAGGGATCCACGTGAATCTCCCAGTCGACGCATCCAGAACTGCACCTGCGGGCATACCGGAAACGCTTCGAAATACAAGCGAGTCCTGATCCGGATCTGAGGCAACGAAAACAAAATCAAGAGTGGAGTGCTCGGCAACGCTTAAATCCGGAAACGCAGCAAACACGGGGGGCCGGTTAACTCGAACATAGTTACCGCCTTCTACTCCATCGCCGTCGCCGTCGAGCTTCAAACCAGACAGATCGTGAATGGTCGAATCTCCATGTACCGTCAATTCAAACTTTCCATTTTCTATCACCGCATTCGCTGGGATCAAGTTGAGGATGACCAGCAAATCACCGGGCTGGTACTGCGGATCGAAATCGTAGATCACATCGTCGCCGTTATGAAGGATCCCATCTGGCCCCGCTTGCCGGAGGTTGTAGTTTGCTTTGGCCCGAGCATCGATGGGATCGATGGCTTCGCTGAAAAGTACATGAACTTGTGTTTGGGGCGCGGCAATCGTGCCTCCCTTCACGACCTGGGTACTTACGACGGATGGTGGCGTCGAATCCAAGCTCGACCCTTGAAACTCGTGGGCGCCCAGATCGACAAAGCCACGGATCTGCTGAAACTTCTGGGACTCGGCATTGGTGAGAGTCGCCCGACCATCATGTTTGCTGAGGTCCGTTTCCCCATCGCCGCTCGACAGACCGATGGTCGGCGTCAGTTCATAATTACCCTCGCCATAGTCAAATCGTAGTTGTCCATTCGCATACAACGTCACAGCGAAATTTACGTCGCCTTGGCTGGCGTTATTGGTGGCATTCCATCGCACCGTGACTTGGTCAACGATGCTCGAGTCCACGAAGATGTCATCTTCTGGCCCGTCGGTTCGCAAGTCGTCCCACATCGGAGCAATGCGTCGATTATTGGCGAGAACGGACTTGTCATTGCCGCCGTTTTCCACGGGATCCGAACCGGCGAAGTGCAGGAATCCATTCGACGATACAGAAACGACGGTATAGGACTGATCATGGAACGGAAATGCAAAAGGCAAATCGAGGGACCATGCACCGTCATCGGCTTGCCAGTTTTGTGGTACTCCGGCGTCTGTGGAACCGTAGATCGTTTCAATCACCCCCGATTCCGAATAAAACGGCTTGCCAGCATTCACCGTTCCCTGGTCGTCGCGGCGCCGATTGCCTTCGTTATCATTTCGAGGCGCTACATACCCATTTCCACGATCGATTGCTCGCGAGCTCTTTCCGAGATGTAAATTGTCGTCGCGTCCTCCATCCGTCAAA
>JANNPR010000601.1:0-2861 GCA_031400345.1 Planctomycetota bacterium
CTTCAAAAGGCGGATCAGGATCCTGCTTTTAAAGCTGCTGCCGGTAAAGCAATTACTCAAATCCGAGCCCGCTTAGTCGGATTGTTGCGCGCTGAAGGGAAGTTTGAAGAAGCACGCAAACAAGTGGACGATCTCATAAAAGAAAATCCTAATGCCCTGGAGCCGCTCATGGAAAAAGGGCAAATCTTACAAGCCTGGGCTGAAACGGACCCGACCAAGTTTGAAGAATGCATTCAGCACTGGGCACGCGTCAGAGCGTTGCTCGGACGAGTCAAGCAGAAGCCTCCGCAGTATTACGATGTGGTCTATAACGTTGCCTTTTGTCTGAATCACCAGGCGCGCACCACTCAAGATAAGACCCAGTCCAACCAGAAAGCTTTGGAAGCCGAAAAGCTGCTAAAAGCGACCTTAACTCTCAGCCCTAAACTGAATGGTCCCGAGACTGTTGCCAAGTTTAATGCGCTTCTCAAACAAGTTCTGGTGATCCAAGGTAAGCCTTTACCCGCAGCCAGCCCTCAAAAAGTCGCCGACTCAACTGCGAAGAGTGCCTGACCAAAAGTGTGGCACAAGGCTGGGAGATCAAAAGTGTGCCACTGGCAGCCGCCGAAATAAGGCCGGACCTCGGAACGCCGCTCTTTCGGCGGCAGGCCAGTGCTGTAGGTGCTAGAGATTGAGGATGATTTTTGGCACCATGGAGCGATTCCTCCTGGTCGCCTTGCCCCACGATGTGTCCGCTTCATGCACTGGCTTGCCGCCGAAAACGCTCAATTCGCTGAAGATGCCAACTCCGGCGGCTGCTAGTGGCACACTTCGAGCTTCCAAAAGCGCAACATCAGAAAGTGTCAGCGAGGCGCTAAACAAATTTCCCCGCCCACGCTCCGGGTAAGTGTGAAACGAGCCGCAACCTTTGTGCTACGATTTCGGAATGGGACCATTTGCAACTTTGGCTGCCAACGTTTTCTTCGGTCGACTGACGCCTCAAATGGCGCACATTTATGTGCGGCTACCGCGCCTCCCCCCACTTTCCAATGCCAGCGTAACGGGCCGGGTCCAAGGACCTTTTTGTGAATTACATCAAACGCTCACGACGACCGTCAAGCTTCGGGATCTCGGACAGGGTCCGACGATCCTGGGACAAGCTAAGATGCCCGATCCCTGCTTTTGGTCTCCGAAGCTGCCAGCCATCTACCAAGTCACATGGGAAGTTAGCTGCGACGGACAGGTAATCGCGACCGGCGAGAAACGCCTTGGCTTAAGGTTGCTCGTTCGGCGCGGAAGAGATTTATTTTGGGAGGGAAAACGCTACGTGCTACGTGGGGTCCGTAGCGAGTCCGCCGTCGAGGCGGACCTTCGTAATTGGCGGGATTTGAATACCGCGATGATGGTCACGAGCCCCCCAGCCGAACTCTGCGAACAAGCTTCCAGGATCGGTGTTCTATTGATCGTGCATACTTTAAACAAAAACAATTCACTCGATCCTGGGCCGGAATTGAGTCGCCTGGCGCAGTGGCCAGCAGTGGGTGCTGTCGTGCTTGACGTTAAATCCATAAACCAAGCGACGCGTGAAGTAGCTCCTAATGTTCTAATGGGTCGAATGATCTCCAACGAGGATACTGTCGACGATGAGCCAGACTTTCTAATATGGCCATACGATGCATCGGCGGTCGAAGTCGCGTCGGGAATTCGCGCGTTGGTTCCGCTCGTGGCATTGCGACCTGTTACAGTTCCATCCGCTTTGACAGACGCTCGCGCCCGCTGCGATGAATTGCAACGGGCCCTCGCCCCTCTTGCCGATTTTGCCGGCTATATAGTTTAAGGGCTAGTTCTTCAGGATTAATCGGACGGATTGGTCGGAACCGACCGATCCGCCCGATCCATTTCCCGGGGTTGGCGTTCAACGAATACAATCGATATGTTTCCACGCTTTTGTCACTTACGTACCCTCCTGTGGCACCGTTGTAGAAAAACTCAATCCGAAATCTCTCCCACATCCTGCGGGCTTACGTTATCATGTCGCCAGCGAGGTGTTTTGTGGGATTATCGCGAGACGAATTTGCAAAGGCAGTGGTTGCTGCGGGATTGATGCCCGCGGCCGAATTACAAAATGTATGGAAGCAAATCCCCGTTCCATCCAGGCCGAAAGATGCAGCTGGTCTGGCGGAAATCCTCGTTCAGGCCGACCACCTGACCAGTTTCCAGGCTGCAGAATTGCTCGCCGGACGTAGTGAGACGCTGGTGCTAGACCAGTATGTCATTCTCGAAAAAATCAGTTCGGGCGGCATGGGCCAGGTATTCAAGGCCCGTCACCGTCGGATGAAACGATTAGTCGCGATCAAGTTACTCCCGCCCAATCTGGTGCGAGACGACGATGCCGTAAAACGATTTCAACGCGAGGTTGAGGCCGCCGCCAAACTATCTCATCCAAACATCGTGCAAGCCTACGATGCCAACGAGCAAAACGGAACGCATTTCTTGGTGATGGAATACGTGGACGGGCGCGACTTAGGTGAGCTGGTAAAAAATCGTGGCGCTATGCCCATTGATATGGGAGTCGACTTCATTTTACAGGCATCGCGCGGTTTGGCGTATGCGCACCGAGTCGGGGTCGTTCATCGGGACATTAAGCCGAGCAACTTGCTAGTCGATCGAAAGGGGACCATCAAGATCTTGGATATGGGGCTCGCCCGCTTTGCAGAAGATAGCGCGGCGAATGCCTCCGAGAATGCACTTACCCAAACAGGTCAAGTTATGGGGACCGTTGATTACATGGCCCCCGAACAGGCGCTCGACACCAAGAAAGCCGATGCGCGAAGCGATATCTACAGTCTCGGTTGTACTCTGTACCGCATGCTGACTGGACA
>JANNPR010000633.1:0-4317 GCA_031400345.1 Planctomycetota bacterium
ACATCATGTCATAACGGCGGGCAACCGTGGCTAAATTGGCAAGGTCGGCGACGTCGCCCTCCATGCTGAATACCCCGTCGACCACTAGAATCCGACGACGATGACTGGACTTTGTGGCTGCGAACCGCTCCAACGACTCCACATCGTTATGAGGAAAAATGCACGTCTCCGCTCGGCTTAAGCGAATCGCATCGACGATGCTGGCATGATTGAGCGCGTCGCTAAACACGATGTCGTCAGGCCCTGCCAGCGCCGTAATCACTCCTAAGTTCGCCATGTAACCGGTACTGAATAACAAGGCACTTTCGCACTTCAGAAATTCTGCCAGGCGTCGTTCTAGCGCCTCATGGAGCGGTAAGTTGCCATTAATCAAACGCGCGCCTCCCGCGGCACAGCCATAATCTGCAATCGCTGCCGATGCTGCCATACGCAACCGCGGGTCACCGGCCAGCCCCAAATAGTTCGACCCGGCAAACAGGAGGACTTCCCGACCATCCATCTTCATCCGAGGCCCCTGCATGCCATCCATTTGATGAAGTTGTCGATACAGTCCACTACGGCGCAGCGATTCAAGTTCTGCTTTCAACTGGGATTCGATGTCGGACGAAGTTGGGTTCACGATACTTGGAGGCCAGTTGTCGAAAGGTGTTTAATCCACTTATCCGTCGCCTACGGCTACTGTTTCTGCCATAACTTCCATTCGCGGCCAGGCACGTCCACTCGAAACTGCACGAGCCTCTGATGCTCGACTTCCGTGACGTAAGCTGTTCGACCGTCTGGTCCGCCAAAGCAAATGTTTGTCGGATTGGTCCCCAACACATCGATTTCTTGCAGTTGCTCACCGTCTGGCGTTATTTTTACCACCGTTCCCTTGCCGTGCCGAGTGATATACAAGTTGCCATCCATGTCGCACCGCATACCGTCAAAGCCGTGATCGTCAAACTTCTTGACTAGTCGTTTGTCGGTCAGTTCTCCTTCGGGAGAAATGTTGAACGCCCATACATTCCGTTGCACGCTTTCATTGACGTACAACACACGCTCGTCCGGACTGACTTCTATGCCATTGGTCGTACCCATATCGCGGGCAACGCGCATGGCTTTCCCATCCTGGTCGATTCGCCAAAGTTGCCCTGTGCTTTTTCCCCAGTTTGGATCGCTAGCGAAAAGTACACCACGTGACGTTATGGCGAGATCGTTGGGCTGATTCATTCCTCCGTCATGCGCATACACTCGTACCTCGCGTGAATTAGCCGAAACTCGCAGCACGTTGTGGTTCACATAATCGGCGATGAACATATTGCCCTGCCGATCAAAACGAATGCCGTTACCGACACTCGTTCCGGGTAGTCGCAAGTACACATCCAGTTTTCCGAGCGGCGTTATCCGGCCAATCGTGCCCTGACGCTCACAGTTCACAGCGAACACGTCACCTTGCTTATCGCAGGCTGGTCCTTCAATCCCTTTCGTAAAGGCTTGGACCTGGGTAAGTGGCTTGGCCACGAATAGGGCGGCGTCCTCCGCCAGCAGCGATTGGGACAAAAGAACAAAACCCACAAGACCGGCAATGATTCGCATAATACCTTCCTCAGTTATTCACAAGCCTCAAGATCGTCGTCCTTATTCGTCCTCGTCCTATTCCTACTCCTACTCCTACTCCTACTCCTACTCCTACTCGTACTCGTATCTGTACTGGTCCTCTTACTCGACTCTGTCTCGCCCTGCCCAAAGCCGCGCACGAGCACGATACGGACAGTCAAAACAACCTTATCGGATATGGCAATCGTAACAGATTTGCCGCGCCTTCACTTTTTGTCACTTGGCTGGTTGGCGTGTCGTACATTTGAACAAACGTTGCACGTCCCTCGCCAGTTTCCAATCCAATTCCGTTTCGATTCTTAGGGGTTTCGTATGGCTGCAGTCACAAAAAAACGCGTTGGCATCCTGACTTCCGGTGGGGACTGCCCCGGATTGAACGCCGTCATACGTGGCGTGGTGAAGAGTGCCAATCGGCATGGATACGATGTGGTGGGATTTCTGCGGGGTTATGAAGGACTGGTCGATCCAGTCAGCTATATGCCGCTAAACCATAAAAACACGGCGGGAATTCTCAACCAAGGGGGCACCATTCTCGGTTCCACAAATAAAGGACGGTTTGCGGCCACCGCCGGAGTTCACGACCGTCTGGAACTGGACCCGGAGTTAATCGAGGGTGTAAAAACAACCGTGGACCAACTTGGCTTGGAGGGTCTCATCTGCGTTGGTGGAGACGGATCACTGGCGGTATCCCTTCAGTTTCATGAACAAGGTATACCCGTAGTCGGCGTACCGAAAACGATCGACAACGATTTGTCAGCGACCGCCTTTACCTTCGGCTTCGACAGCGCGGTAACGATCGCCACCGATGCATTGGATCGGCTGCACACCACCGCGGCCAGCCACGAACGAATAATGGTGCTGGAACTGATGGGACGGCACGCCGGTTGGATTGCTCTGTTTGCCGGTATCGCCGGCGGTGGAGACGTGATACTTATTCCCGAAATCAAATGGTCTTGGGACCATGTCTGCCAGAAGATCCTTAAACGCGATCAAGCTGGTAAACGGTTTACTTTGGTCGTGGTCGCGGAAGGTGCCGAGCTTCCCGAAGTCGGAATGGTGACTCAAGAGCGTCGACAAGAATGTCGACAGACTCGCCTGGGTGGCATCGGGAACGTCGTGGCCTTCGAAATCGAAAACCGATTGCGCCGAGAAACGCGGGTCGTAGTTCTAGGTCACTTGCAACGCGGTGGGCCGCCAACTACTTTCGACCGCGTGTTGGCAACACAGTTCGGCGCTCACGCCGTTCGATTGCTGATCGAAGGACGACTGGGAGAAATGGTCTGTTACCAACCTCCGGTAATTGGCAGCGTGCCGATCGCGGAAGCCGTGAACCAGCTTTCAGCAGTGGATCCTCAGGGTTCCGCAGTCCTCGCCGCCAGGGCGATGGGAATCAGTTTCGGCGACGATGGAGATGACGAACTCCCCTTCCAGCCACCCGCCGTTAAGGATACCCCCTATGGCATGACTATCGGATTGCCGACGGCCTCCTTTGGCTCCTCCGCCTTCGTCGAAGGTCTGGCGCCGCTAATCTCGTAGTTCGCTCCATACGATCTGCGGAAATACCCAAGCGTCGCGAAGGTATCGTTTGGCCAACCGGCGAGGTTCGCTGCAGAGTCGATGACACCATTCGACACCCATCGTGCGCATCCAGGCCGGAGCGCGCTTCTTTTCACCGGCGAGGAAATCGATGGTAGCTCCTACGCACAAAGCCACTCTAGTGTGCAGTTGATGATGGTGGCGGTGCACCCAAAGTTCCTGTTTCGGTGCACCCAGGCCCACGACTAATACGTCCGGTGTAACACCGGCGACTCGGTTAAGAATGCTCTCGATCTCGGCGGTGTCTTTCTCAAAGCCAAACGGCGGGCTGTACGTTCCTACAACTCGAACTGCTGGCCAGGTCTTTTCAATTCGCTGCGCTGCGCGATCGGCCACACCTGGTTCAGCGCCGAGCAAGTACACGGTCAATGTGCGATCGCCACGGGCTGCGTCGAACAGCGCGGGAACCAAATCAGAACCAGCCACTCGTTCAGGTACACGTTTACCCACTAATCTCGAGGCCCAAACTACAGGTAAACCGTCAACTAGTACCAGGCTGGCATCGCGATAGGCGCTACGTAGGGCGTCGTTCGTCTGGAGCATGACCAAATGGTCGACGTTGGGTGTCACGACGTAACGGCATCGTCGAGTCGATTCGCGGGCCCATTCTAAAAGCTTTTGTACGGCGTCGCCCATGCGCAATGGATTCACGTCGACACCAAACAGGTGCAAACTGGGAACAGGTGTGGCTGCTTGTGGGCCGACATTGGTTCCTGGTGTCGAACCGCTTAGTATGGAGTCCATGGGGCGCTCTTTCATGAATAGTTAAAACGTGTCGTGGACCAGACGCGGTGTGGGTGGCGCCTTGAGCGTTCGCAAAGACGCTGCTTGGCGCCTTGGTTTTTCGCTTAAGAAGTGAGTAACGTTGGCGTTGATCCCGGCCAATAAGTAAATCAGCATGTTGACCATGCTCATGATGCCGACGTCGTGGAAAAGGCCATTCACAAGGAACGCAGTAAGGGCGGCCAAAAACACCAAACCATGCTGCTTCGCCCAAAGTGGTGCAACTTTGCACCGCCATAACCGCCAAGCTCGCCAGCTCCAAGTAATCAACAGCACGGCGAATAGCCCCAATCCGATGATGCCGTTCTGCACCAACAATGCGAGAAACACATTGTGTTGCAC
>JANNPR010001143.1:0-8503 GCA_031400345.1 Planctomycetota bacterium
TTAGACCACTACGGGTGGTATCTTGCAGTTGCGGGGGCGTGCTCGGACAATTGACACACGCTCGAGTGGTCGTAGGCACACTCGGCGCGTCGTCGACCTTGCGCGCCCGGAGTGTGCCTCCTGCTTCAATGGCGGTTAACGGCGTTTTCTTTAAACAGAGGGCGGATTGTGCAAGAATTTGAAAAACTGGGTCAGTTCTATCTTGGGCGATTGTTCAATCTGGAATCGAAGCGGCCCGAACAGGAATTGCTGCTGTACGATTCGAAAGACCTGACCACACACGCAGTCTGCGTAGGTATGACGGGCAGCGGAAAGACCGGTTTATGTTTGACGTTGCTGGAAGAAGCAGGAATCGACGGCATTCCCGCAATTGCTATTGATCCCAAGGGAGATCTTGGCAATTTGCTGCTAACCTTTCCAAATTTAGATGGCAACGATTTTTTGCCTTGGGTGGACGAGAGCGCTGCACTTCGTAAAGGAATGACAATCCAGGAGTATTCCGCCGATACCGCGGAGCAGTGGCGCAATGGGCTCGCCGAGTGGGGTCAGACATCGGAGCGAATTAGCCGGCTGCGTTCTGCCGTCGACATGTGCATTTACACTCCTGGCGGAACGGCCGGCATACCGTTATCCGTGTTGCGTTCCTTCCAAGCTCCATCGGTTGGTTTGTTGGCCGATGCCGATGCGTTACGAAGTCTAATTCTTTCAACCGTTAGCGGTTTGCTGGCTCTGCTCGGTATCGATGCCGACCCAATCCGCAGTCGAGAGCATATTCTTTTGTCCAATTTGTTCGATCGCGCTTGGCGCGAAGGACGCAATCTTGATATGGCGAGCTTGATTCAGGAGATTGGGGCACCTCCGTTTGACAAAATTGGCGTAATGGACTTGGAGACGTTCTTTCCAGCGAACGATCGTTTTGGTCTGTCGCTACAACTCAATAATCTGTTGGCTTCGCCCGCGTTTGCGACTTGGATGGAGGGAGACTCTCTCGATGTAGGTCGTTTACTGTACACAGCCCAAGGAAAACCTCGTCTGTCGATCATTTCAATCGCGCATTTGGGGGACACCGAACGGATGTTTTTTGTGACAATCCTATTGAACGAAGTGTTGTCCTGGATGCGTGCCCAGAGTGGCACGTCTAGCTTACGAGCGATCCTATATATGGACGAAGTCTTCGGCTATTTTCCACCGACAGCAAACCCGCCCTCGAAGACGCCGATGCTCACGTTGCTAAAGCAAGCTCGCGCATACGGCTTGGGCGTTGTCTTGGCCACGCAAAACCCAGTCGACTTGGACTACAAGGGGCTTTCGAACGCGGGCACATGGTTCCTGGGACGGCTGCAAACGGAGCGAGACAAGGCGAGGGTCTTGGAAGGACTGGAAGGCGCGTCCGCAACCGCTGGGAAAGCATTCAATCGATCCGAACTGGAGGCCACCTTAGCCGGCTTGAGCAGCCGGGTATTCCTAATGAATAACGTACACGAGGATACGCATGTCGTTTTTCAGACCCGATGGTCGTTGTCCTATCTGCGAGGTCCGCTGACGAGGGATCAAATCAGCTTTTTGATGCACGATCGTAAGAGCACAGCCCCACTCGTATCCGCTCAAACTATTCCTACGAAGGAATCGGCAACGGTTTCTATAAATGCCGGTGGTTCGAGGCCCATCCTGCCGCCTGGGATTCGCGACGTTTTCATAATTCCGAAACCGGCTTTCCAAGCTGCCACGATTCTTTATCGTCCAGCGATCCTTGGCAAAGCCAAATTGCATTTTATGGATGCCAAGTCAGCATTGGATCGCTGGGAAGATGCCGTACTTTTGGCCGTCCTTGACGAAACTCTTTCAAACGAAATATGGGACCGGGCGGAATCGTTCGAACCGGATCATTTGGCCTGCAACAGCGATCCCAGCTCGATGGCGACATATGGGTCGCTCCCCACGGAAGCAAATCGTCCTCAAAGCTACAAAATCTGGCAGACAGCGCTCAAGAACTTCGTTCATCAATACCGCACGTCGAATCTGTTCCATTGCTCACAGCTTAAACAAAAATCGCGTTCGGACGAAAGCGAGTCCGACTTTCGCGCGCGGATGAAACAGATGCAGGTCGAACAGCGAGACCTGGAAGTCGAGAAACTTCGAAAGAAGTATGCCCCGAAGCTAGCCACATTGCAGGAAAGCATCCGCAAAGCAGAGCAACAGGTCGAAAAACAGAAGTCGGACGTTGGTCAGCAGACGTTACAAACCGCATTGTCCTTTGGAGCGACAGTGCTGGGGGCCATGTTCGGCCGCAAGATCCATTCGGCGACCAATGTCAACAAGGCAGCCACTTCGATCCGTGCGGCGTCACGAATCGTTAAGGAGAAAGGGGACGTGACTCAAGCGCAGGAGACGGCAGAAACGAGGCAACAGAATTTAGCCGACTTGGAACAAGAGTTTCAGGAGGAATCGGAGCGAATTGTCAGCTCCTACGGCGACGGCAATCCAGAAATCGTCGTAGTACCTATTCGAGCTCGCAAGTCCGAAATACAGATTCAGTCCGTCGAGTTAGCTTGGACACCGTGGGTGGTAGATGCATCGGGTCGTGTGACACGGGCGTTTTAGTTGTACACCGCCGACAGTTGGGCACTAGCTCGCCCCTCGTCCATGTTCTCGGACACTTGCCCGCAAGCCGACAGGGGGTCGGTGAACGAAGTGAGGCCGAAAATGGGGAAGACCTGCGGCGACGATCCCTACCGACTAGCTTTCGATTTTGGCTTTGAATTTGTCCGAAGCATTTCTTCACCGTAGAAGCGAGTCGTATCTTCGGCAACCAGCTGGATTTCGCGGTTGTCACTGGAGACTTCAGCCCGGAAACGATGGTTTCCAATGCGAGACGCACGAGCCGTCACCTTGAATGTTAGTTGCTGACCAGCCTCGATGCGACTGATCGGCTTGAAGATGACTTGACCCGGAACGATCTCGGCTGGAGCGCCATGGACCTGAGTCGGTTCGATTCCATCGGAGAATTGTGCAATAACTTCAATGCTCTCGGCGGCTTTAGAACCACGATTTGAGATCACGATTTCGTATGCTACGTCTTCCCCAACGGTTTTGGGACCTTGTGAGTCATTGATTACAAGTTTGAGATCGGCCAACGCCTCCACAGATGTCACGCACGCGGACATTGTTTCTATTTCGCCGCTGATCGCCTTTACGGTAAGCTCGTTGTCTCCCGGAGCTGATAAGGTGCACAGCAGTTCGAAGGTGCGCTCGGCAGCGGGAGCAAAATTAGCCACTTGCCAAGCGATGCCCTGTGGCGTCGCTTTGGCGCCCTCTACTCCCGAAACGAACTTAGCACCAGGGGGCAGAGCGACTTCAACAAGAGTTTCATTGGCGATGGCATCCCCGACGTTTGCCAACCGGACTTGATAAGTTGCGGTTGCTCCCGAAAAGCGAGCTTCTGGTCCTACGACTTCGATTTCTAGCTGAGCTCGCCGAACTCGGATTTGTTCCGACGCCTCGGCTTGTAATCCGCCAGCGGCCACGGCTTGAGCAACGAAGCTCATCGAACCAGCCTTACGAGCAGTGAGCTCGACTTTTATTTCATGATGCTCACCTGCAGTGATAGTACCGATGCGTTTGGAATCCGAGCCGCCGTCTCCCGGCGTTAGACTTACGACAACATCTTCGGCATCGCCCGTCCCGGGGTTCGTCAATGCGATGGTATACAAGGCGGTCTCGCCAAACAGCACATCCTTTGGACCGAATACGGAGAGTTCGAGCTGCGGCTGTTGCACTTCGATTTGGGCGGAAGTGGAGGTTGGTCGAAACGTCCAATCAACGACCAGTTCAAAGGGACGATTTTGTTTGGGGACAAGTTTCAAAGTAAGTTGTTGCCGGCCGCGAGCTGGCACATGGTCAATGGTCCACATCACACGTGCACCGCCTTGTTCATCTGCCTGAGTTTTCGCTTCACCTATCGCACCCTCGGCGCCAACCACTTGTACCCAGTCCGGTACGACGACGCGAACGTGGACCTCGCCCGCTGCTTCTTCACCGTCATTTATCAGATTGACTCGGTATTCAGCCTCGCGACCGATCCTGATGGCCCGCGGCCCGCTCGTTTCGACATGGATCTCCGGACCCTTGCTTGAAACCATGATCTTATCTTGACGTGCTTCACCGGTGCTCTTTTTGCCGGCTACCCGGGTGGATGCGCCAGACGATGTCGATGGATGAGTGTCGGAAGGGACGGTGCGCTCGGCTCGACGCGACGTTCGACTAGACTCCCAAGCGGCTTTTGGCGACCCAGCTCCCGCCGGCGCGACAGCCGAATTCGAGCTGGAATGAGTCTGTTTCAGGACAGATGGGAGAGGGGTGCCGGTTTTTACCGGTTGTTGTGTAGCCTCCGCCGCGCCGTCGTCCGGCGATTGTTCTGGGAACGCTACCTCATCGCCTTTAGAATTGCCGTCCGATGATTCGCTCGCGATCGGGCGTATAGCGGGCTGGAAACTTGCATCCGTCCGGGCGGACGAACGGCCGGTTGCATTGACAAGCGGATGCTCTTCTGCTGGACTGAATTCAGAATTAGCATCTCTCGAAGAAAGTTCCCGCCGGTCGTCTGTTGCTTCGCTTCGAACTTTCTGCAAGCGGTCGGCCATCGTGGACCGTCCCTTACTTTTCGAGGACGAACTCCGGTATTGATTGCTGCTTCCGCCTTTTTCAACCACTTTCAAGGCTGAGTAGGTTGTGCCAGAAGTGGCAGGCTGCCCTTCATCTTGTGAATAGAGATGGGCCGAAGCGGTTGCGGTAATCAGGATTAATATGGACGCGCGTGCCGTTTTTAACATAGTAGACCTCAAGCCAGAAGATTGCCGGTTTGGTCGCCTGGTTTATCGGCTGTATGGTTTAAGTAGGTTTAGCGGACTTTTCCAATTTCGTAGATTTTAAGGAGGCTAGCATGGCTGGACGAACTCGCCGCCAGAAAATTGAGGCGATGCTAGCGGACGACCCAGAAGACGTTTTCCTCCGATACGGAGTGGCAATCGAGTTAGAAAAGGAAGGCGAGGTCGACCGAAGCCTCGATTTTTTTCGCGGCCTCATGCACCAATCAACGCCTTACGTACCGGCATTTTTCATGTGCGGGCAAATGCTCACGCGATTATCCCGCATCGAGGAAGCTCGTACGGTATTGCGGTCTGGTATCGACGAAGCACGAACTCAAGGAAACGCTCATGCGGCCGGTGAAATGGCCGAGTTTTTAGCGACGCTGGGTGATTACTGAGCGGACTACGTGTCGGGCAGCCCGCCGGAAACGACCCATTTTCTCCTTACGCCGCTCACGGGACGGGGAGAGGGGGTCGCCGGATTGTCGTCGAGAGATTATCTCGTGCGGTTGCCCAAGTGATTGTTGCAGCACCGCGAATTGCAATTAGTCTGAGATAAGACGCAATCTTCTCCTCTTTGCGATTCGCGAGTCTTTTCCATGCGATCTTGTCTTACGGCCTTGTTGTTGGGACTTTCTTTGTCCAGCGATTCCGCAGCGGATGAGCCTTACGTACCTTGCGATTGGCCCCCCCTTTTCCCACCGCGCGCCGTCTTGATGCAAGTAGGGGACGTGGCCTCCGTTGAAGTGCGTCGAGCTAGGGAAATGCGATCTCGGGAAATTAGGCGCGTCGATGTAGAAATCACCTTCACCCTGGCCGAGATCAGGGCCTGGCAACGGCGACTTAACGACTTAGACAGCGTAACGCGTTTCAGTTATTCCTATGCGTTTTCCATGGATCAAGAAGCAGCCAAGCTGGCCTTGTTGCGGGCGGAAATTAAATTAGACGAACTGCGACTAGCGCGTTCCGACCTGATCCGGCGCCGTCCCCAAGGCAACATCGGAGAACTGCCTCCTCCGAATCAAGAACCCTGGACGAAAAGTTTTTTGCCACTCCGATAGTTGGTTCCGCTTCTGATTCTGAAAAGGAACGCAATACTGACTTATTGGGAACAAGCACATGGGGCCATCGCAAATTCAGTGTGAGTTTCGGCTAGTGTGAATGTCGGAAAAAATCCGGTTAACCACGAAAAACACGAAATGAAGAAGAAACACTTTCGTGTCCTTCGTGTGTTTCGTGGTTAAATCCTCGTATTAATTCTCCGCTCTCGGCGTCAGTCCCTCGCCACACTTTCCAGTAACGGCCGTTTACGCTTGAAGTGCTGCTCGGATACGCGGAACCAGCGAACTATCTTTAGCTCCGGAGCCTTTCAACTGAAACACGCTGGATGCCAGGAATCGGTTCCGCCATTCCGGCGAGACGTAGAAGTAGTCTTCTAATACGGCCGAACTGAACTTGTAATCGTGAGAGTCCGTACCCTTCAGAAATATCAGTCGGCGAGCTGCATTGATAAGGTCATGCGGGGCACCGCCATTCTGCAGGTAGGACAACAGTGTGCCCGATGCCTTCATTCGGTCAGCCCCGATGTCTCGAAAGATCTCGGCAACGTCACCTGCCGAGGCATTTCGCGGTGCCTCCAACTGATCGATCCGAACTTTCCCAACTTCTCCGCGGCGCTGCATCTCGCCACGGAACAGGGGGAGAAACGCCGCGTTCTGTAACAGGACGAGTAATCGTGTTTGGTCTTCTTTGGCGGTCTGGAAAAGGTAATGCATCGCGTTGGTGCTAGTGACCGCGTGCAAGCCAACTATCCCAGGTTGGCGCATCAGGAGTTCGCCCGCGCCCGTGAACAGTGCGTCGTAAATCGATTGCGTTGCGATGCCCCGATTTAGCAAGTCGACCACGTGTTTGCAGGTATCTTCATCCGAGGCTTCACGGAGAGTGGCCAACAATTCCACGGTCGCTGCGGAATCCACCTTTCCGTCTTGCCACTCAGGTCGAATTTTGGCTACTAATTCTTGGTTTCGCCGCCATGGTCGATCGGGCGGCAGGTCACTTTCGGACGGGTTCGGTTCGCCGTTATGGTTAAGTAACGCGTACGCCAACGATCGCAAGATCGGTTCGGAATGTTGCCATCCAATAGTTTGTAGCGTTCGCCAGCCATTGGCGACGTAGATGGCCTTGTGACCGATACTGCGGAAATCGCGGATGCTGTAGCGCGTAAATAATTCAAAGGATTGATGGTCACCCGCCGCGCGAGCCAAGGCTGCAGCGGCACCGTCGGCGGCTTCTTCATCCCATTTATCCATGGCGGACTCGAATGCCTTCTGAACTCGATGGGCGGGCGGAAGGGAGTCTTCGTTGACTGCCGGCATCGTCCAATTGCCTTCAGTTTCATCGCGAGACTGACTTCCCTTGAACTCGTCGATCGCCCAAAAGATCGGCAACCAACGGTCCGATTCTGGTGCAGACAAGCTAGCCAAGTGGGCAGAATGGATGACCAGAACTGCGTGGAATTTGAAGCCAACTCCTGGACGGGGCTGTACGTTGCGTATCGCCGCTAAGAACAAGCCCGTCAACAACTCACGATAGCTCAACCCTTCGCGAATGCGGGCAGCGACAACTTCCAAAACTCGGTCCCGTGACGTTTCCTCGAGTAGTTTGACAAGGGGCTCGATCTCCGCCTGAAATACGACGTAACGCGGGGACAATTGAGACTCCCCGGCCGAAACCTGAGATAAATTCGACAAAAATGAAAAGTCGCCCAAGCTGGCCAATGATCCTGCGGTGGCGACCGACAAGAAACGACGTCGTGACGCAAAACGTTCCATTTGTAGCCTTCCTGGTTGGGCGGCGAATATCGGATTCTGTGTCGGTTTGAGCATTCCCGCCACCATTGGGGACCGATCAGACCGCTTACCGCGTGGTAACCAAAGTTGTGACAGATCGAAAGCTGACACTAGAATAAGACATAAGGCTGAAAACGAGAAACTAAATCGGTTAGACCATGTCAACTTTTACACCTACTCGCGAACCATCGGCACCTCCTGTAGTCGCTCGGGGACCATCCGCGAGCAGTTACGACGATTATGTGGAGCGGAGGCTGGCCAAGACGCGGAAACAGGTCCGCTTAATTGATTTGGGAACCGCCTTGTTCTATTGGGCAGCCTGTGTCCTAGGCAGCCTGTTGGTATTAGCCTGCATCGATCATTGGTTATTCGAACTGTCTGCATGGACACGGACGGCGGCATTTCTCGTGTTGCTTGGCGGCACGATTTTCTACGCCGCCACAACTGTTGTTCCCCTGATGCTCTGGAAGATCAACCCCATTTATGCTGCGCGAATCATCGAACAAAGCACTCCGACTCTGAAGAACAGCTTGGTGAACTTCCTTTTGTTTCGCTCGCGACGTGAGTCGGTACAGGACTTCGTGTATCAAGCGATTGAGCAAAGGGCTGCGACTGATTTGTCGCAAGTCAATCTGGACGCTGCCGTCGATCATGGCCGACTGTTGAAAATGGCCGCCCTATTTACCGCGGTGATGTTCTGTGCAGGGTTGTACAAGATTCTTTCACCGAAGGATCCATTTCAAACCGCAGCTCGAGTCATCGCTCCCTGGGCGGATATCGCCAGACCGT
>JANNPR010000733.1:0-2278 GCA_031400345.1 Planctomycetota bacterium
GCCGTCGCAACTATAGGTAGTTGCTAAAACTGCGTCAACGTAAAGTTCCACGTTAAGCATGGAAAACGGCGGGCCGGCCAACACAGCAGCTTCATTCAGACCGACCTGCTGGGCGACGATAGCACCGCCACGACGCACCACGCACTGAAGCATCAGATTTTCGATAATACGGCAATCGCCCCGGCACACATTCGGAAAAACTCGAACAAACTCATCCGGTGTTAAGTCAGCCAAAAAACCCAATTTTCCCAAATTGACGCCCAATGCCGCAATGCGATGACGACAAAGTTGCTTAGCGGCGCGCAGGATCGAACCATCTCCGCCAAACACGATGGCAAAATCGATTGGCATGCCGGACGGGTCCAACTGTCCCGCGAAATCAATTGCCAGGATGTCAGCATGTTCATCAATCAACGGTTGCAGGCGATCGACTTCTGCTGAAACGTTCGCTCGGTCACCGGGACCCAGGAGGATGACTCGAGGGCGATGCATCGTGTCCGCAGGCCAGCCTGGTTTACCCACCACAGAGTCCGGCGGCAAGGAATTCATAAACAACCTAACGCAAGGCTTTGTCGCCGAAGTCGCGATAAGAACCAGTTCGATTGGACGCGTCGCGGCATGCCTGCATGATGCCGCTTACATCCAAGCCTGTTTCCTTAAGAAGTTCGTCTCGGTCGCCATGCTCTACAAACCGATCGGGGAGCCCGAGTCTCCGGACGTGTGGTGCATTTATTCCCAGATCGGCGATCGCTTCCAAGACAGCGCTACCGAAGCCTCCCATCAAGGCACCTTCTTCGACAGTCACTACAAACTCATGGTCGCGAAAGGCTCGTTCAACTAATTCCGTATCGATTGGTTTAGCGAACCTCGCATTTGCGACTCCTACATCAAGTCCTTCCAGTCGCAACAGTTCGGCTGCCTTTAAGCAAGATGGGAGGGTGGAACCGTAGCATAGAATTAGGCCTTCACGACCCCACTCGAAAACCTCTGCACGGCCCAGTTCCAACGGCGATCGTTCGCGTGCCACTGCGTCTGCATTTGCTTTAGGATAGCGAATCGCGCAGGGTGCATCGTGTTCTAGGGCGAATTCCAGCATCAGCGCCAAATCCTTTGAATCGGCAGGCGCCATTAAGACCATGTTCGGGAAAACTCGCATGTAGCCGATATCGAACGAACCGTGATGTGTGGGTCCGTCCGGGCCAGTCAAACCGGACCGGTCGATCATGAATGTTACGGGCAGTTTTTGCAGCGCCACTTCCTGGAATATCTGATCGTAGCTGCGCTGTAAAAACGTGCTGTAAATATCTACGATGGGTCGCAAACCTGCTTTCGCCTGACCGGCAGCGAATGCCACCGCATGTGATTCACAAATGCCGGTATCGAAGAAGCGGTCAGGAAACTCTTCTCGGACTCTTTCCAGCTTATTTCCCTGGCACATCGCCGCCGTGATGACGGTTACTCGATGGTTCTTCAACATTTGATCTCGAATGGCTTCGCTGGCGTAATTGGTGAACGATCGATCGCTGTTGATTTTTTTCGAGACCGGCTTTCCGTCTACGTTTTCAAATGCGGGAGGCGCATGAAAGAAGACGGGATCGGCGGCGGCCGGTTGAAATCCGTGTCCCTTCTCCGTAACCACGTGTAGGAGTACGGGCCCGGGCTGAGTCCGTACCATCTGAAAATACTTTCGCATTACTGCGATGTTGTGGCCGTCAATCGGCCCGATGTAGCGAAACCCCAAATCTTCAAAAAACATTCCGCCATGTAGGCCGGCCTTCACCGCCTCTTTGAGTTGAGTCAAAAACCTCTCGACCGGGTCGCCAAGTACCGGCACCATGTTGAGTGCCCGCACCACTTCAGTTTTCATGCCCGTGTAAAAAGGATTGGTGCGCAAGCGATCCAGATAACCCGCCAGGCCGCCGACGCGAGGGCAAATGGACATCTTGTTGTCATTGAGCACCACTAACAGGTTCTTCTTAAGACCGCCTGCATTGTTCATCGCCTCGTAAACGATACCTGATGGAAAAGCACCGTCGCCAATCACTGCGACGTGGTACCTGTCGCATTCACCGACAAGCTCGTCACCGCTGCGAAGCCCCAACATTGTGGACACGCTACAGCCTGCATGACCGGTCATGAACAGGTCGTATTCGCTCTCCTGGGGATTGGGGTACCCCATCAATCCACCCTTAGCGCGAATCGTACTGAATTCATGGTAGCGACCAGTAACGAGTTTATGCGGATAGATCTGATGACCCGTGTCCCAGATGAGCCGATC
>JANNPR010000738.1:0-5681 GCA_031400345.1 Planctomycetota bacterium
GCACACAGCCATCACAACCCCAAGTATGAGGGCGAGTTGCAGGACATGGGCATGACCTGGGCCCGCGCGGGCTGCTGTGTGCTCGTCCCCGATCAACTGGGTCACGGCGAGAGGCGGCAGCACCCGTTCCATTCAGCCGCCGACTACGCCGGTGAGTTTGCGGTCGGCCGGCAAGACTATTACTTCCGTTACGACATGAGCCTGCAACTCTACCTGGTTGGCGAAAGCCTGATGGGTTGGATGGTTCACGACCTGATGTCGTGCATCGATGTATTGCTTGCCCGACACGGAGTCGATTCCAAGCGGATCATCCTGCTGGGCAGCGTCGCCGGCGGCGGCGATCCGGCCGCAGTGACGGCGGCCCTCGACGAGCGGATCGCCGGCCTTGTCCCGTTCAACTTCGGCGGCCCTCAGCCTGAGAATTCCTATCCTCTTCCGCCGGACGCCGACGCCAGCTTCAACTATGCCGGTTCAGGGAGCTGGGAATCGACCCGCAATTTGGCCCGCAGCGCCGCCGACGGGTTTCTACCTTGGGTTATTGTCGGCAGCGTCGCACCGCGGCATCTGATTCATGCCCATGAATTCGCCTGGGACCGGGAAGGCGATCCGGTCTGGAAACGCTACCAAAAACTTTGGAATTTCTACGAGGTCGGCGAGCGGCTCGCCTTCGCCCATGGCCACGGCACGCTGAGCGGACGAGATCGGCCCGGCTCGCACTGCAACAACATCGGCACCGTCCACCGTCGGCAAATCCACGAGGCGTTCCGCAAGTGGTTTGGCATCGCCGTTACGCCGGACGACGAGCATCGCAACCGCCGGCCGCACCAGGAGCTGGTTTGCCTGACGGATGAGGCGCGGCAAAAACTTCAACCCAAACCGCTGCACGAGATCCTGGCGGCGATGGCCGACGAGCAGCTCAGGGTGGCCCGGGAAGCTCGAGCGAAGGCCTCGCCGCAGGAGCGCCGCAAGTTGCTGCGCGAAACCTGTGCGCGACTCTTGGGAAATGTTGAGCCGCCCCACGAAATAAAGGTCCGCGAAGGCTCGACGCATATTGAGCTTGTGGACGGAATCACAATCACTCGGGAACTCCTGGAGACGGAGCCGGGGATCACGGTGCCGGTCATGACACTGTCGCATAGCAAGAGCGGCGGCAGCCAGGCGCAAAGGCCGATTGTGACGTTCGGTGTGGCGTCCGATGGAATCGCGAAAATCCTCGAGCGACGCTCCGATCTCATTGCTGCCGGCCTGAAGGAAGATGTCCTGATTGTGCTGGCGGAGGTTCGCGGCACGAGCGAATCCAGTTCTGGGAGCGACCGCGGCCAGCAAGGGGCCGCGACCGCTCATTCCGCGACGCAGCTCATGCTTGGCCAAACGATCCTCGGCGGCCAATTGCGCGACCTCCGCGCCGTATTGAGACACGTGCGACAACGCGTTCGCGATCCTGAGCGCCTGGACACAATCGTCATGGGGGGAGCTGGTGTCATTCCGCTCGCCACGGATGTGCCGTTTTCGCACCCGCGACGGATCGACGGCCGGCCACGCGAGAGTGAGCCAACAGGTGCGTTGCTGGCCGTGCTGTTGGCGCTATTCGAAGACGACGTCGAGAGTGTCGTTTGTCATCGAGGTCTCGTTTCCTATCGGTCCGCGTTGGATAGCCCCTTTGTGCAGATTCCGCACGAGTGCATCGTACCCGGGCTGTTATGCGAAGCAGATTTGCCGGACCTTATCGCCGCGCTAGCGCCACGGGAAATCGAACTCAGTAGGTTGGTTGATGGCCGCGCACGACCCGTTCCCATCCCGGCCGCGAAGGCGGCCAACGCACTTGCCCTGCAAGCCTATGCCCAAGAGAACGCCGCGACTCTTTTGCAGTTCAGCGACGCGGAGGCAGATGATGCGAACTGACCCACGCGGTCCGGTCGCTCCGCGAGCTGGGTGATCAGCGCGTCCTCGCTGTCACTTTGCATTTTTCACTTTGCATTCCCGGATTATTCAAGCCTGAAGCGCAAGCGAAGGAATTCGCGGTAACGGGCTTCGCTGGGGGAAACAAGCCTGTCGATGGCGTCCCCGCTTACTTCGGGGCGTGGGAGGCGAAGGGGCCCGGCGGAAAAAGTAGTTCAAACTCGTCGTTGTACTTCGTATTGGATTTTGGACATGACCCATTCTGAAAATACGATCACGAAAGAATGATAGAGGAGAGCACGAAAAAACCGAGGATTTCAGTGGACACGAATTATAGCGGATGTCGGGTGGAATTCTCGAAGCAGTTTTGCAACCGACCACTTCCAGAGCCGGGCGGAGTTCGTTGAGCGCCCGTTTCAGTGGGCGCACGACTTCGTCGGCTACCGCCGAAATAAAACGCAAGCAGACTTTGCGACCCTTGCCGCGAGACATATCATAGAGCCCTCAGAGACGGGTTCGGCGTGCAGGCACCCCGTCATCAACAGTTGAACTTTCAAGGTCCTGTGTTTCACGGGGGGGGCATGCCGTGCGAGAATCTTGGGGCCATCGCAATTTCCGGGTCGGACGCCGCGAGGAGGTAACACACCGCAGCTTCATCCGAGTGATAGTTCTAGTTGTAAGTTTTATGGGCTGGCTGCCGGGCGACTCGATCGCCACGGGCCAAACGCCACCGCCTTATCCAGCCGGTCGATTGCGTCGACAGTTGGCGCACGAACTGGATGTCAAACCAGAGCGACTGCGACTCAATTTACCCTTTGCTATCGATATTCGGCCCGGCGACATCCTTGCGTTCGATCAAGGTCGCGTGCGGCAAATCGCGCGCCTGCCGTCCACCTCCGTTCAAGTAGAAACAAAATCGTTCGAAGGTGCCGAGGCCACCGATCACATGCCGCACCCTCCAGGCAACCCTGTGGGGTCGGCAATTCTCAGCTTCGCTTCCGGTGAACGTCTCACCGGGGCGATCGATCTTACGGTGGATCAGCTCACCAGTGAAACGCTGGTGGCGAGCCAGCCGAACCAGTTCCGTTCGGAACTACTCGCGCTGAATGCCGCGGCGGAAGTCCAGCGACAAGGCAAAAAGCCGTGGCTAGTCACTCAAGTCTTTTGGGGGCGATGTACCATGGAAATACACGGCCCAAAAGCCGACGAAAACCTGACCTCACCGCTGCATAAGTTTCAGCTAACTCCGCCCGGCGAAGAAGATCAGCCGTGGAGACTTGTCTCGCGCGAGCCCGTTGCGGTGGCGTTTCTAGGGGAAACGCTGAAGTTCGATTTTTCGGAGAATGGGACGCCGCGGAGTGTGTCGCGTGAATTGGCGATTGTCACCGAGGCCAGTGCGTCGGTGTGGGACAAGTCCAGCCGCGGCTTTACTGCCACCGCGAACGGTCATTCAACTAAGAATGGAGGCCCAAAAAAAAAGAAGAACGGAAGTCCAAAAACCAACGGCCACGCAACGAAAAAAAGTGACGTGAAGACCGCTGACGACAAGGTTGATGGACGCGAAGTCACCGTGCTGTATGGAACGTGTCGGGCCGTAATCAGCGAACGACCTTCCTGGTTCCCCCTGTTCGGCAGCTTTGTCACCAGAACAAATGGTGTTGTCGCGGTGATCGCCTTGGGGCTGATCGCGATTGTCGCGTTAATCTGGTTAGGCTTCCACAAGCGACTGAACTCTGCCACGTTGGGATTTACGTTAATCGTAGCTTTGCTCGTGTTCCTGTTGCTCGGTGCGATCGACGCCACCGGCCTTGTGCATTACGCGCAAAATCCTGCTGGAGTTTACGGCAACCAGCGCGGGGAACTGAGGTATGGTCTGGCGACGGTGACGATTCCGGAGAAACACGTGCCCGGCAACGTGGAATCGCCGTTCGCCTTGTACGTCATTCGACTGCCGGAGGACCCTGACAAGCATTTCGTGGTGAAGGAATTGCTCGAGGATCGGGAGGCCTTCTACCGCGAATTGAATCGGCGCGTGGGCCAGTCGGCGGCGAAGCACGCGTTCGTTTTCATTCATGGCTATAACGTGACGTTTAACAACGCGATCAAGCGGACCGCTCAATTGGCGCTAGACCTCAAATTTGCCGGCGCCCCGCTTTGTTTTAGTTGGCCCAGTCAGGGTGAGGTCATCGAGTATCTGCAAGACTCGACCAATACCGACGTGGCGGCATACAGCCTGGCCGAGTTCCTCAAAGACGTGCAGGCGATGTCCGGTGCCAAGGAGATCCACCTGATCGCCCACAGTATGGGGAATGACGTATTGACCAAGGCGCTCCGTGAGCTAGGCCGAGATTATCTTACGGGAGAACAATGCACACTGAACGAGATTGTGCTAGCCGCTCCGGATATTGACGCGCAACACTTTGAGAGAATCGCCGCCGCCATCGGCAATCCGCGTCAGCGAATGACGCTGTACGCCTCTGCCAACGACAAGGCGCTTAATGAGTCTCGCCGTTGGCGAGGTTACGCGAGGGCGGGGATGGCAGGCGAGAGCCTCGTCATTATTCCTGGCGTCGAGACAATAGATGCCTCCACGCTCGATACGGATTTCCTCGGCCATTCTTACTACGGGGACTTTGCAGTGGTGAAGGACATTGAACAAGTGTTGCACAAACACGCGACGCCCAAAGACCGAAATCTGGAGGAGCAAAAAAAGGGCGAAAAGCTGTACTGGCGAATTAGACAGTAAATCCAAAGCCCGCGAGGTCGAAAATGGGCGGAAGTTCTTCGCTATCGCCTTACTTCACAGCGAGTGTCAAATGAGTTGCGTCGGCCGTATACTGAGGGCCGAATTAAAATGGTCGCCGAGCGTCAAAAGATGAGTTTACGTGGGAACTTGCGGCTGCTGAAGCGGCCGATTCGACAGCACCGTCCACGGCGACGAGCAGTTCTCTCAGTGGATTGGACATCAGCGGAATACAGAAACATGGTTGAGTTTCCCCATGCGGTATTTTCAGGAGCAAATGGACATGAGATGTATCACGTCAATTGGCATCGTCACCGCCCTTGGCGTGATCGTTGCCTGTTTCGCCATCACGGCCAGGCCTTCGGCGGAGGTCAAAGCCGCGTCACCGGCAACCACCAACACTCAACTCCAGCCCGTGGAGCCAGACATGCATGAGTTCATGGAGTATGTTTTTCAGCCAACTTACCAACGCCTGAAGGCATCCATGGCCAGTGAACCGTTGGGCAATAGTTCCTGGAAAGGGATTAAGGCGGATTCGTTAACGCTTGCAGAAGGAGGAAATCTGCTGCTCGCTCGCACACCAGAGAAAGACAGCGACTCGTGGGACGCGTTCAGCATAGCAGCACGCGACGCCGGAGGCAGTTTGTACCAAGCGGCAAAAAAGAAAGACTACCAGGCCGCGCGGCAACACTATGAGGCCATGCTGATGAAGTGCAATGCCTGCCACACCCACTTTGCCAAGGGCGAGCATCAGCTCGTTCCCTAACCATTGCCGAATTCGTGCTTTGATTCAGACAACCGGAATTAAATCCATGTCACAATCTGTTTCCCGCGTGTGGTTGCACATTGTGCCGCAGCCCTCCCAAACGAAGCCGCGGTCTATTTCGGCCTCGTTTTTCGCCGATGGATTAACACGCTTGTTGCTCGGCCGAGGATGGGATTGTTTGACGTCTACCCAGTGCGGCGCTCGCGGCTGACGCCGCGATCTTGCACTGGGCTGGATGATCTGCTGGGGCTCCGCCCCGAATACAGGAACGTC
>JANNPR010000822.1:0-2544 GCA_031400345.1 Planctomycetota bacterium
ATTGAGGGGTACGATTACCGTGCGCCCCGAGTTTCGAATGGCATCCAGTTGCCGGTATTCGTGTCCCGAGCCACGAATGACGGCGTTCAAAGAAAACTCGCGAGCAAACCGGTCCGCTCGCAAAAAGTACAACTCGTGGGCTGAATCGATGACCACTAGCCCGCCTGCGAGAGAGAGTCTTGTAGGGCCGCTAAGGCGTCGTTCTGTTCAGGCCGCGGAAGTGTGCGATTCGCTCGGTGCGCGCTCCAAGCCTGGTGATACCATTGTGCGTCGTATAGCGTTTGTCGCGCTAAGGCCACGGCTCCCATAGGTGAGCTGGGATACTGATCTCGAGACCGCCCGCGAGAAATGGTCAAGCGTATGTGCTGGGCCACCTCTCGCTTTATTACAGCGCGCGAGGAAGGTACATCACCCGTGTTGACCAAGCAACTCATGCCTTTGATGATCCCGCCCGCGGGGGCCAACAGTCGAACCGTTATCCCTTGTCCGCGAAGCTTCTCATTCAAAGCGAGATCGGACCGGTGACGATCCGCGACCTGCAATTGGGGGGAAATATTTTGATTCCAATGCGTCGCCCCGGTTCCCGTCGCAATCGGATCTAAGGCCGTCTCAGCAAAGGAATCAATCAAGCCTGGATAAATCGTCTTGCCGCTTAGGTCCCAGACCCGCGCATCTGCAGGGACCGGAATCTGGCTGCCGACCGCTGTTAGCACGCCATCACGAATAACGATGGTGCCCTTGTCCAATACTCGACCAGCTGCCACGACGACTCGGGCATGGATCAAAGCGTGAACCGTCGGGGTGTGGACACGAATCCCCGCGACAGGCTCCGTGCTCGGCGTTTGCGCCAAGGCTTGCACTACCCACAGGCACGGACAAAATACCACGAGCAGAATCAGCGACCAATAAACGGTGCGAGACATGGATATACTCGAATGTCTACAGGGAAGGAAAAAACGGCCAGTTCTCAGCCGGTTAATCGCTACACTTTAATTGCCCGACCGCCTCGGCGAAACAGTTGCCGGGCAGGAGTAGGCACATTCCCTGTGCCTTAACGGGGTGGCACGTCCCTGCGACGCGAGGAACGAGCAGAAAAGGGCGTGGTGTAGTGCCTTGCGAAAAGAACGTTCCTTCTTCCCCCAAACCTGATCCCTGAAGCCGCGACGCCACGCCCTTCGTCGCTCGTTCCTCGCGTCTCAGGGACGTGCCACCCTAAACCGGATCGATTGCATGCACGATTGCCCAAAAGCTGTCAGGAGTGACTGTCCGGCCAACGTTCAAACGGATTCAATGTGGACAGCATGCTTACGTCGCTCACGTCGCCGTAGATCGTCCAGCTTGGCGGCAATTTCTTGCACTTTGTCGATGCCGATGAGCACCATCTGTGGGTGAGACTTGTCACTAGATGAAATTTTGATCGAGCCCACACCCAGCATCCTCTGCACGATGCCTTGTTCGAAAGACACATCGTCGACATCGATGAGTTCAATCCGATCTGTAGTGCGTCTCAAAATCCCGGCACTGTGGATGAACTTCTGATTAGTTAGTGTGTATTGAAGACTCAATCTTCGGTATAGGAATAACAACCCTAATACCATCCAAATCAGAAGGATGGCAACGGCGGCTCCAATCCAGACTTCCTGGGTTCCCTGATAGAAGCCTGCTGCAGCTAACCCAATGCTTAGGATGATTGCTAGCAGCCAGCTACCGATCATTGCCTTCGCCGAATAGCCACCGCTCCACACCTGCGATTCCGGCTCCATTTCTCCCTTCGCGGATCCGGAGTGAGACGGTGGAGTCAAAGGAGACGACGGTTTGACATCCCCCTTCGATTTAAAATTGAGACCGCATTTCGGACAAAACTGGCTATCCGCAGTCGTTTCCACACCGCAACTTGGACAATTCATCGGCAGACTCCAATTGCTACTTCTTCGACGCTTACCGTTTAAGCTGAATTCGCCAGAATTCAGGTTGGTAGTGGCTTGGCATTATAATGATCGCCGCAGGGTTCCGCAGCCTCTCGGGAGGTGCCATTCGGTCCCGCTCGCCGTTGTCGTTCGCCGCAATGAATCGTCGACAAGGCACTCGCGAATGGCTGCAGTTCGGGTATAGTTGCTCACAGCCGTATTCGTGCAAGCTATTCCGAGATTAATTTCGGTGTCCTTAGGTCTGTAATTTTCTGCCTGCCAGGGCAATGGATTTTCGATGCGTTGTCCGTTTTGTCATGTGGATAACGACCGGGTTACGGATTCACGTGGGAGTGAAGACGGCAGTGCTATTCGCCGACGCCGCGAGTGTTTGTCGTGTAAGAGCCGCTACACCACCTACGAGCGATTGGAGGAGATGACGCTCAAGGTTGTGAAAAAGAACGGCGAACGCGAGCCCTTTAGCCGCGAGAAGATTCGACAGGGCTTGGAAAAAGCCTGTTGGAAGCGACCGATCAGTGCCGACCAGATCAACGCCACGGTATCGGCCATCGAGAACGACATGAACGACCGTTTCGAAATGGAAGTGGAATCTCACGTGCTCGGCGAACTGGTCATG
>JANNPR010000827.1:0-10469 GCA_031400345.1 Planctomycetota bacterium
AGCTTACGTTCTCTTCTGGCGGCGGTCCTATTGCTTCATGCGTCTGAGTCCCGATCAGACGATGCCGCGGCGCGGCAAGTAATTGATCGTGCGGTGGCTGCTCATGGAGGTTTGGCTAAAATCACCGCCCACAAAGCAGCAAGCTGGAATGAAAAAGGAACCTACTACGGAATGGGCAACGGCCTTGCATACACTGGCGAATATGTTTCTCAGTGGCCGACTCGTTTCAGAATGAACATTGTCGGTGCCTTCCTAATGGTGGTCGACGGAGATCACGGTTGGCTCAAGACGGGTGACGCCACACGCGACATGACGCCAAGCGAAGTAAGCGAGCAACGTGAGTCATTGCATGCCAGTTGGATTACTTGCTTGACACCTCTAAATGACCCCGCCTACAAACTGACGCTGGAACCAGAAATGGAAGTTAACGGAAAGAAGGCGGTTGCCGTTAAGGTCAGCCGGGAAAGTCGGCGAGATATTACGCTATGGTTTGATCTCGCTACCAATTTGCTGGTCAAGTCTGCCTACATTGTCAAATCGCCGGAAATGGCTAACAAAGAGGTGCTCGAAGAGGTTGTGGTGGAACAGATGCAGGACGTAAACGGCCTCAAGTTGCCGCTCAAAGTGGTGATCCATCGCGGCGGTAAGAAATTCGTGGAAGCAACCCTGGAAAACTATCAAATTTTGGACCAAGCAAAAGACGCTCATTTTGCCAAACCATAGCACGGTCGACTCGGCCGCCGACGCGGCCGCTCGAACCTTCGAAGACAATCGATTGTCCATTTTGGGATCGACAGTAGGCGTGGTAGTCGGCTGTCGCTGCGGACTTTTGTGATGAAACGGTGAGGCCATGCCTGACGACTTGTCTGCGGGAGAGTCGAGCCCCGATATCATCCGACCCATTCAGGTTCGTGTTGCGGAGCGTGTAAATCGGCTTCCTCCTTACCTGTTCGGGCGGATCAACAATCTGCTCTATAAAAAGCGACGTGCAGGACACGACGTTATCGATTTAGGTATGGGAAATCCATCGGATCCACCGCAAGATTTGGTGATCGAGAAACTGGCCGAGGCCGCCCGCGACCCAAACAACCATGGATATAGTAAATCGAATGGCATCTTGAATCTTCGCCGAGAGGTGGCCGCCAAGTACTTGAAGAAGTACGGCGTACGTCTGGACCCAGAATCCGAAGTGATATCCTGCCTGGGTTCCAAAGAAGGCTTTAGCCACCTTTGTCTGGCATTGATGGGGCCTGGTGATACCGCCATCATTCCCGCACCGTATTTTCCCGTTCATATGTATGCGGTGATCTTAGCGGCTGGCAATGTGATTGCTCTGGAAGTGGCCAATAGCGAGAAGTTCCTCTCCAATATTGCTTACACTTGCCAACATCTTTATCCGACCCCAAAGCTGCTGATTATCAACTATCCACACAACCCATCCTCGGTAACGATCGAGCCGGAATTCTATTTGGATGTAGTGAAGATTGCTCGACGCTATGGACTAATGGTCATCAGCGACTTTGCCTACGCCGACGTAGCCTTTGACGGTTATCAACCGCCAAGTTTTCTCTCGGCCCCTGGCGCTAAGGACATTGGTATCGAGTTCACGACCATGAGCAAGGGATACAACATGGCGGGCTGGCGGGTCGGCTTTTGCGCTGGCAATGCCGATATGGTGCGCGCACTGGGTACCATCAAGGGCTACTACGACTACGGCATGTTCCAAGCAATCCAAATTGCGGCCATTGTGGCCTTACGCCATACGGATGCCGGAGTTGAAGCACAATCCAAGATCTATCAAGGACGCCGTGATGTGCTAGTCGATGGCTTGCGGCGAATTGGCTGGGAAATGTCAGTGCCACGCGCCGGCATGTTCGTGTGGGCCAAGGTACCTGAAATATGGGCGAGCAAGATGAGCACCATGGATTTCGGCATGATGCTTTTGGAAAAAGGAGACGTCGCGGTCAGTCCAGGTAGCGGTTTTGGACCAGCAGGAGAGGGGTTTCTACGCTTGTCGCTTGTGGAAAATGAAAATCGGTTGCGACAAGCCGTTCGTCACATCAGCCGGTGTTTGGAACGCGAAGGGAAGGCGAGTAGTGCAACCGAGACGGCGAAAGCCGGTTCGAGCTAAGGACGCGATGCCCATAGGTCCTCCGGGACCGTCATTCTTTTCGCCGTCTTCGACCCCAAAGGGGTAGAGGACTCTGGGGCAGAAACTGGACAAAGGTCGGCGAGGCACAGCCGTTGTTCTTGCCAATGGTTTTGTAGTCGCCTTTTCGTCGAAGCGACGAGCAATTACCCCAAAGGGGTTCCGTCTCTAGCCCAGGGTTGCCGCGTAGCGGCTACCCTGGGAAACCGAACAATACGATTTTTCAACCCCAACGGGGTTGCGTCAGAGCTTTCGGTTAGTCCCAAACATAGCGCTCGTCAAACTCCAATTCATGTTTTTGGAGCAGCGTTCGTAATTCATCCTGAAACGACCGCTGACGATGATGTTCTTCCTGGTTCGCAATGTAGTCGTTCACAACTTCAATGTTGGATTGGCTGACCGAAAACGCCGCATAGCCGCTCTGCCATTCAAAGTTTGCAAATTCAGAACCACGCTCTTTCATCCAGAGATTGGAGACTCGTTTCAGTTCCTTGACCCAATCGGCCAGGCTAACGGTTCTTCCCATTCGGCCCAGCAAATGAATGTGATCTTCAACCCCACCGACAATGACGGGCGGACAATCTAGCTTTTTCGAAATGCCACCGAGATATTTGTGAACTTCCGTTCGCGTGCCGACGTCGCCAAAAAATGTTTGCCGGAGTTTGGTCGAAAAAACCAAATGCACGTTGACCGCGGAGAATGATTGAGGCATCAGAGATAACCCAGTTGACGTGTGGTAGAGGCGCAATCCTCCTCGCTCCAACGGGAAGGAGCCTACCAACAACAGTCAGCATTGGAATTGGAGTTTTCCATATCGCGAACACACTTTGTCCAGAACAGCGCCGGTTGAATGCGTCTGAGTTACGCAAGCTACCCTGGGTTCTTCAGCTTCGACGCAACCCCTTTGGGGTTGTAAATCATCGATTTCGTTTCCCAGGGTAGCCGCTACGCGGCAACCCTGGGCTAGATGACGGAACCCCCTTGGGGTAGAGGACTCTCGGGATCAGCGGACGTCGCCAGTGCAGATGAAGCCTCGGGAGGTGCAGGCGCTGTCGACGCAGGTTCTGTCGACGCCGGCGGTGTAGGTGTAACCTTCGAAACTGGCCGAATCCCGTCTTCGACGAGTTTCATGAACGCCCGCCCGTCCGCAGGCTCGCGTTCCTGGCATTTACAGAGCATCGACGAGACATCGCCGTTCGTCCGCTCACGATGTTTGCAGATGGGGCACTCCCAGACGCGGCGTAAATCGTATTTCAGGCGTTCGTAGGGGCCCTTCATCATGCCTCGTCAAATCGGATCTCTTTGATCTCGTACTTGATCACTCCCCGCGGCACTTCGATTTCAGCACGCTCGCCAACCTTTTTACCCAGCAATCCGCGCCCGATCGGGCTGGTCACAAGAATCTTCCCTGTGTCATAATCTTCTTCGCCCGCACCTACCAAAGTAAATGTTTCTTCGTCGTTATAATCGAGGTCGACGACAACCACCGTGGCGCCGAACACAGCTTCGTCTCGCGGTAAGGTTGACATGTCCACAATTTTGGCGCGCGCGAGTTTGTCTTTGAGCATATTTATTTTGGCCTGCAACATTCCTTGACGCTCGCGCTGCCCGTGATACTCGGCGTTTTCTTTGAGATCCCCTTCGGCTCTGGCCAGGGCGATGAGCTGGGCTATCTTAGGCATTTCGACGCCGTCCATCTGTTCGACTTCGGCCTTGATTTTTTCATAGCCCGTGCGGGTCATGGGAATGAAGTCGGACATAGATCGTATTCCTGATTTGCGAAAAAAAGCGACCTCCCGTGTAGGAGGTCGCCGAGCTCGTTTCGAGATCCTCAGTATTCTTAAACAAAACTTGGGGTATGTAAAGCCTTTGTTATACGTGCTAGCAAAATTGGCCGGAACCAGAACGGCCTAGGCTGAAACAGCAACTCTTCCTAAAATCCCGCCCCGAGTCCATTTGCGTGTCCTCGATAGTCGCTTGCCCGCGCCCGAGGTCTCGCTGTATTTCATTTTTCCCAGTGGGTGATGCTATGCGTTCGAAACCGTTCGCTCGACCGTCTACGCCTCCCGCCGCAACGACTCCCGCTTCGCGCCAAACCGAGGCGACCCGCCCTCCTGCCAAGCCACGGCGTCGGTGGGGCTGGTACTTCTTATTCCTGTTCATGCTGGCCACCACGTTACTGTTTTTCGCCCCGAATATTGTCTCTCAGACAGCTCTTAAAGAGGTACTGCTTCAAAGGGCAACTCGCGGCTATCCGCTAACCCTCAATGTTGGCAAACTTCATCTTAGCTGGTTCTCCCCGATTGTGGTTGGTGACGTTTCGCTGGCTGATGAGCGCGGCGAGGCACTGGCAAGGGTAACCACAATCCAAACGCACAGAACACTGCTTGCCATCGCTTCGGATTGGCAACACATTGGACGAATTCTTGTCGATCAGCCAGTTGTCAATTTGCAACTGCATGAAAACGGCAGCAATTGGGAAACCTTCATCGCGTCGCTCCCTCCATCCACTAGCAAGTCGGAAACCGCGATGGATGTAGTCGTGGAAGTTGTCAACGGCACTGTCGAGATTAACGATACGGCCAACCGCCAAACGTGGCAACTCGGCGAGATCAATGCTCTAGCAGATGTGCCAGGCTCCCCATTTCAAGTCCATGGTACAAAACTACAATGCGTAATTGATTTGGACGGGAAACGAGTCGGTAATGTCCAAGTTGAAGGCGCTTGGCAAGCGGAAGATGACACCCATGATTCGCCCATGGCGCGCGGTTACGTCACACTAGCCTCGCAGAATCTACCTTTGGAAATTGCGGATCTTGGATTACGACGAGCCGGGCAGGCCGTGCAGCTCGGCGGTCAACTCACCTGCAACTGTCGCTACGAATGGACGAACGGTGGAAAGTCACAAAAAGCCGCCATTCAAGAGCTGACGGCCACGCAGTTCCTATTGCGAGCGCCTCAATGGCTCAACCAAGACGAATTTCAAACGTCATCGTTAGTCATGGCTGGCGAGGTTACGATCGAAAACGGCGTCTACCATTTTCAAAAACTCAAGATCGATTCCGATATGTTGGTTGCCGAGGCAGATGGCGTACTGGCACTGAGCGGTGTGCCAGTCGGTAACCCATCCTGGATACAGTGGCTGCATCAAGACTGCAACATCCGTGGGGAAATCGATCTGCCGCAGCTGGCCCGCACTTTGCCGAGAACTCTTCACTTGCGTGACGACACTCGCGTCGCGTCGGGAACGGTCACGGTCTCGTTGGCTAGTTCCTCGGAAAATGGAGCTCGGAATTGGCAAGGCGTTCTCGAGTCAACTCAACTTGTTGCATCTGCTGGCGGTCATCATCTGAAGTGGGACAAACCCATTCGTGTGGCACTAATTGCCACCGATCAGGGGTCGGGGCCTACTATCCAGGAATTGACATGCAAGTCTAGTTTCCTGGATCTCCAGGCGAGCGGCTCGCTGGACCAAGGTTCATTGAAAGCCTCCGCGAACCTTGATCAACTCGTTGCCGAAATCGGCAAGCTTGTCGAATTCGGTGACTTGCGATTGGCTGGCCAACTGGCTGCTGACCTGGACTGGCAAGTTGACCAAAACGATCTGATCAAGGCCTCGGCGGAGGCGACGGTAAAAAAGTTTGAGCTGGCGTCTCGGCAACTAACTCCTTGGCGAGAAGATAAGTTGGTGATTAATGCAGAGGCACTTGTGACGGCGGGCCGGCAAGGCATCGGCCAAGTTCAAGACGCGTTGCTTCGAGTCGAGTCAGGGCAGGATCGGCTGCAAATCAATTTACTCGAACCGGTATCGGGATTGTCTGGCGACACGCCCTGGAAGGCGAAAGGGCAGCTGGTCGGGAGTCTGGGAACCTGGCTTCCTCGCTTGCAGCCGTTTGTTACTCTGGCGGGTTGGGACATGCGTGGTGCAATTGACACACAAATCACGGTGTTTTGTTCCGGTGGTCAATTCGACGTGCCTGAAATCAAGATGAAGCTCGAACAGCTGCAAGTTCAGGGGCCCGGGCTGAACTTGACGGAACCGCGAGTTCAATTAGACGCGGTAGCCCACTGGGACCGACGTACGAACGAACTGTCAGCCGGCAACGTAACGCTCGCTAGTTCTACGGTGGCTTTGCGAGGGGAGAACTTGGTTTTGCGCAGCGGGTCGGAAGGACCTCAACTGACTGGTGACGCAGGATTTCGAGCCGATCTATCTCGGTTAGCGGACTGGTTTTCGGACCCGAAGCGGGGGCGTACAACGAAACTTTCTGGTATGGCCACCGGCCAACTGAAGATGAATCACGAAGCCGGTGTCTCGAAGGCAGTACTATCGACCGATATCAGTGACTTGGTTGTATCCACCAAAGCGACCCCGACTACGGGTGTACGTAATGCGAGCGACGACGGTGGTTGGAAGGCCGCTTGGGACGAAAAGCGGTTATCGCTTTCCGGGCAAGCGATGTATGACGCGCCGCGTTCGACAATTCAACTGACGAAAATTGAGATCGCGTCTAAAGCTTTCAACGCCAACACTTCGGGAACGATCGTCGATCCAGCAGGTGAATGTAAAGTGGATCTGTCGGGTACAATTGCGTATGACTGGCAAAATGTCGGCGCATTACTGCGTCCCTACACGGGCGACTTACTGTGGATTGAAGGTGAGGAGAACCGGGAGTTTGTAGTCCGGGGTCCATTGTTTGTAGCGGGTGCGGATAGACGATCCACATCAAATATTCGTGCCGCCTCGACAAGCCGGCCGGCGATGAGTGGTCCGTTGGTTTCAGATGACTTACAGGCTGCGACACGACTGGGGTGGAAGTCTGCGAATTACAGCGGCTTTGCGATCGGCCCTGGCGAACTTGATGCCAAGCTGGAACGCGGAGTGCTAAACTTAGGTCCATTGGACGTCCAAGTGAGTGGAGGGCAATTGCATCTTGCTCCGCAGGTTCTTCTCAACGCCTCGCCCACTTTGATTACCATGCCACCGGGAATCGTGGCGGACAAAGTAGATATTACGCCCGAAATGTGTCAGACCTGGTTGAAGTTCCTGGCACCACTGTTGGCGGACGCAACGCTGGCAGAAGGAAGCTTTTCCCTTGCGCTCGATGACGCCCAAGTCCCTGCTGCGAATCCCATGATGGGTGTGGTGCGAGGTACCCTAACTATCCACGAAGCCCGCATTGGCCCGGGGCCGATGTCGCGGGAGCTGTTATGGCTGGCGGCGCAGGTGAAAGCAGTCTCACAACGCAGACCATTTGATCCCAATCTGCAACTTTCCAATGAATGGTTAGAGGTTCCAGAGCAAAAAATTGACTTCGAGGTCGCTCAAGGTCGAGTCTACAACAAAGGCATTGCGTTTCACGTTAAAGATGTGGACATCCGCACGCACGGCTCGGTTGGTTTCGACCAGTCGCTTTTGATGACTGCGGAGGTGCCGATCAAAGATGAATGGGTTGCCAAAGAGAAATTCTTAGCGTCCTTACGAGGCCAAACGTTACAAGTACCGATCGGTGGCACGGCCTCGAAGCCCAAGCTCGATTACCGTGCGCTGACCGACCTTTCGAAACAGGCCGTCAGCGGTGCGGCGATGAAACTGTTAGAAGACGAACTAGGTAAAGGACTCGACAAACTTCTGCGACCGAAGAAGTAGGGTGAAAGACGCTCGCCGGGAAGGGGAAAGCGATGTGCAAAGTGGAAAGTGCAAAATGAAAAGTGAAAAGTGCAAAATGCAAAATGCAAAATGAAAAATGATTCCGGCGATGCCCTAACCCGACACCGCTTTTCATTTTCTAACTTTTCACCTTTCAAACTTCAAACTTCACTCTGCAATTTGCAATTTGCAATTTGCAATTTGCAATTTTCATTTTGCACTTTGCACTTTTCATTTTGCATTCCTGATCTCTGATATTCGCCAGAGGAGAACGGGCGTGTGGTCCGGCCGGAATCAGACTGATCGGTTGGATCCGACCCTGACTTTGGTGGCTCGGCAGCCCATCCGAGAACACCTGCAGACGACGACGCTCGACATATTTCTCACGCACGCGCACCTCGACCACGTGGTCGGCCTAACATTTTTGTTCGATGTGTTGTATGGCAGACAAATGGAAAGGGTTCACGTGCACGGCGAGTTAAATAAACTACAAGCGATTGCCAAGCACTTGTTTTCACGAGACGGAAATTGCTGAAGACGGTATGGCAATCGATTTTTGACCCGTTTGGCAGAACGATGCGCTGGGCGCATAGCCGCACGGTCTATTGCCAGTGGGGCCGTCATTGGTCGGCATTTGCAACCGCTTCTACTGCGCGCGGGGTTAGTCGGCCATCGTGAAGCACGGATGCCACTAAGGCGGCATCGCAGCCGGAATCAGCAAGTGCCAAAAGGTCACTCTGATTGCGAATTCCGCCCCCCGAGATCAGCTCGATCGTTGGATATTGCCCGCGAATCTGTTGGCACAGTTCTAATGTATGAGGTCCGCAGTTCGTTCCTACCGCCGCCAGGTCTAAGACGATCACACTCTTACAGCCCACGTCAGTCACTTGCCGAACTACTTCCAAAGGGGTCAGGTGAACGAACCCGGCAGTCGGGTTGTGCCATTCCCCATTTTGCAAGTCGATACTGAACGTTAGCGGAACGTTCCCACAGTCGCTTAGCAGTTGAGGCAACGCCGCCAGATCGTCGATCGTTTCCGACGCAATTACCAGGCTGGCAAGGTTCCCCGCCTGGTCGTTCCATCGAATCAGCTTTTGTAGCTGATCCGAACGGCGAATGCCGCAGTCGAGGATTAACTGCAGTCCTGCGCTTGCAAGTTCGCGGTAGGAATCCCAATCCGGATTGTCGTCGCCCGTTATAGCATCTAGGTCAGCCACGTAAGCCACTCGGAATCCAAACTGAGACACGAACGACCGAGCAATTGTCGCTGGCGTAGCATCGAACGCAATCTGACTGACTACCGGTCGATAATTGGCTCGTTGCCCAGCCACCGCATGGACAACCTGCCCCCCTTTTAGATCGACGACGGGAATGATCCGCATGTTTTTTCCCTGGCTAGAAGAGAACGTCCGGTGAAAAACTTCCGCGATTCAAACCCGGACGCTCTGTGTAGTCGGGGGACAGCCATCAGATGGTGTTTAACAACCGACTATAGCTGTGACTTTAAGGCTGCCATGGCTGCCTCATAGTTCGGTTCGCTTGTCACTTCCTTGACAGTTTCGGCGTACACGATCTTGCCCTGAGCATCCAATACGAAAACACCGCGGGCCAGAATTTTCAGTTCGTCGATCAGCATTCCCCAATTGTTGCCAAACGAACGGTCTTGGTAGTCACTGCCGACCTTCATGTTCTTGATGCTCTCGGCCCCGCAAAAGCGATTCATCGCGAAGGGCAAGTCCAAGCTGACTGTCAAAGCGTTGATTTTGTCGCCCAACGATCCCACTTCGTCGTTGAACCGCTTAGTTTGCTTTGCGCATACGCCGGTATCGAGCGAAGGTACCACGCTCAGGATGGTAGGTTTCCCCTTCATGTCTGTCGGGGTGATAGGCTTCATACCACCTTCGAAATAATGCAATTTGAAGTCGGGAGCGGTCTGGCCCACCTTCAGCTCCTGGCCGGCTAAAGTCATCGGCGTACCCTTAAACGTTACAGCGCCTGAACGAGCCATTTAGTGGTCCTTTTCTGACAAATGATTATGCCCACCCGTCGGCGGACAGTTCGTTGTTGGAACAGCTACTGGGGAGAACTGCAGAAGAAGGTACGCAGCACTCCAACCCGAATCGCAGGAAGCGCAGGCGTGGTGTTGGACGATTTGCCTCGCTTGCGCTTCGGGTTGGTTTACCTTTCAACGCGTTTTCACTAAGCAGAGTATCCCCATGCTGGGAAGGTCGTTCAAGGTGGCAAGCACTCATTCAACCGCGAGCCGCGGGAGTTTGCCCCCTCACTTAACTGCACCCCGAACCCCGAACCCGTAGCTCGGCCACGCCCTTCGACGCTCGTACCTCGCGATGTAGTAGGCACACTCCGTGTGCCGTTAGGGCACACGGAGTGTAGGCTCTGGTAAATTTGCTATTGTGGTACTTTGGGGGCTCTTTGTTTGTGTGCGCCGATTCATAAAGAAAACGCCCTTTTCCACAGGGGATCAGCTGCGTTTTTGCATAGGTTCAGCCCGCTTTCAAAACGACAGAGCTGCGCACAAAAAACTAACGGCCCAATGTCGTGTCAACATCAAGTTTTCGTGACCCTACACTCCGTGTGCCGTACGGCACATGGAGTGTGCCTGCTACATCGAGATGTCCGCTACGTTAACCATCGGCAGCCAATTCCAAC
>JANNPR010000829.1:0-2163 GCA_031400345.1 Planctomycetota bacterium
GAAACTCGCAGGGAAACAGATCGAGAACATCTACAACTACACATACGCAATCGAAGCCCTTAAAGCCGCACAGGAAGTTGAGATCGTTATCATGCGGGCCGGCAAGGAGGTCCTGCTGAAAGTTGTGCCCGGATCGAGAGACTGACCTAAGGCACCAGAAAGCGGCGAATTCTTCGAAGCTTTCACTGCCGCGGCCGTCGTGTGCTGTGACGCGGCAGGGTTCGCGCGGGTGCCGCCAATCGCGGTACCGACGGGATCGATCGTGATTGGAAGTGCTGATTCGATGGACGCGGGATTCGTCGGATTGGATGTCTGCGGGACCAGGAAAAGATCAGTAACGTCCAATTGTCATTCTGACCGGTACTGTGCCCGACACTGCAATCGCGCACCAAGCGCTGCAAAGCTGGCGTCCAGGAAATTCGGTACAAACTGACACATTGAACTGTCCGCTTTCTATTGGCACATTTTAATGGCCGTTGTCGACCGAGAAGCTCGTCGCCAAACGTTCAGGATGGTTCGGGAAATCCGAGAGGCTGGAAACACAATTCAGCCGTCAGCATCGTCTTTACTCACTCCATTCCTATGGATTTGCGGATCTGTAGTTTTTGCCAAAAATGTTTGTAAATTGTGCCTGTAGATTCCTCAATGGTCGTTCCGCTCCATCGTCAGAATGGCTACCGTTACAAATCCACCAATGACAGACGCGATTCTCAGGCCTTGATATGGCCGAAGTGCGATACTGACGTCGGATTCTCACGGCCGGCAGGCACTTTGTTTTCCTGGAGTCCCCCGTGTCCGAGTCTGCGAAGACCCTGACGTTTACCAATGCCGACGGCACTTCGTTTACCCGCGTGATTCAGTCTCAGGAAGAAGCCGCCCGAATTCTGCAGGAACTCGAAGTGCTGAAGCGGGCCAGTCTGGGTTTGGGAGCCGATGTGGTGGGGGCACTGGCGAAGCGGGAGAAGATGTTTATCGATGGACGCGACAACATCGCCCACGCCGCTCAACAAACTCAGACGTCGGTCGTCGAGGGAATTGGGACGGCCGGGGATGCACAGTTTGCCGCCGGCGCTGCGGTGGGCACCGGTGCCATTAAATCCACAATGGGGGTAGCCCAAGCCTCGAATATACTCGGTGTGGCGAACGTGGGAGCCGCCTACGAGCACCTTGAATCGGGGGCCAAGGCTGGCAATGAACTACTCTATGGCGATTCGGGTAACCGTTCGGGCCTGGCAGGCGATCTGCGCGACGCAGCCAACGTTGGCAAGATTGGCGCATCAGGCCTGAAAGCCGCCGAGGAGCTGAGAAAGGGAGATGTAACCGCGTTCGGCATCTCAGTGCCCGAGATTGCCGGTCTTAAGGAAGCGGGCCATGTCGTTTCGGCCGGCTCAAGTGTTTTGTCGAGCGCGAGCAAGTTCGCCGCGGGAGACATGGCGGGGGGCACGGCTGACGGTTTTTCGGCAGCCGGTAGCGCCGCCAAAGCGTATGGGGCCGAGAGACTCGGCGCAATGGGAGCCGTGGGAGATGCAAAGAAGGCCTACGATAACTTTTCCCAGGGTGAAACGGCGGAAGGGCTGGCCTCAAGCTTGAAGGCCGGCTCGACGGTGGCCGGTGCATTCGGCGCTAGTCCGGTCGGCAACGTGCTCGGGGGGGCGGCGCAAATCTCCAGCGGCGTGGGCCAAATGCACGACGCCGGGAGTTCCACCGGCGAGATGCAGGAATTCAAGGGCACTCTGACGAAACTGGGGGAGCAGACCGCGACGCGCGACCAAGCATTCGTGAATCGCATGGACGACCGGGCGCATCAGGTCGGGGAACTCAAATCGGCGATTGCGGCCGGCGGAAGCCCCGAATTGGATGTTATGCGCCAACAGATCGATGCTGCGTTTTCTGGAGCGTCCAGTCTGGTAAATCGCAGTGACGTGGAGCGACAAGCACTTGCCATGCGGGAGCAAGCCGCCCGCGAGGTGCAGGTGGTCAACCCCGATCTGGCCACCACGATTCGCAGCCAGCCGGTGAACTCAGACGCGGACACGGGCCTCGAAGACGATCTGCACGCTATCCACACGACCCGTCAGCACGTCGCCCAGATCGAAGGAGATATCAAAGTTCGCGCAGAGTCCGCCGCGGGCGAGATCGAAGGGAACATCAAGGGTCGCGCGG
>JANNPR010000866.1:0-6212 GCA_031400345.1 Planctomycetota bacterium
GCCACACTCCAGGCCCACCCTTACAGCACGGACGGTACCTTCCCGCTAGCCAGCCTTACGAGCTTGCGTAATGGCAGCCCGAGTGACTTCTCGATATAGTCCCGGCTCGTCCGTCCCGTCGCCATTCCAATCGCCAACCACCGGTATATCGCCGGCGCCTCCCATCTCGAAAACTTTGTCGTGGGCATCCATCGTGCGATTGTGATTCGTATCTAAATACCATTTGCCCATTCGATACACGCCGATATCGTCGAGTCCATCGCCGTCGAAGTCACCAACCACCGGGACATCGCCCGCTTCACCAAAATGAAACGAAGGGTCCTTCTTTGTGTAGCGCCCGTCGCCATCTTGATCTACTTGCCACAATCCGTTGCGAAACACACCAATCGCAGCGATACCGTCGCCGTTCCAATCGCCCGAAATCGAAACATCGCGTTTGCGGCCAAAGAAGAACACATGGTCAATTACGTCTGCCCGCGGCGTGCCTTTTTCCGATCTTTGCAGTACGCGGACTCCATCCGTAGCTTCGTGCGGAGCCGGGGGTTTGTTTTTTGCCTTGTTCGTTACGACATTGTAAGGATCTGGCAAGCCCGGATCAGCGGGAATCGCGCGAGCATCACCCTTCCAAATCGGACCAAAAATTCCAATATCGTCTTTGCCGTCACCGTCCCAGTCACCCGTCACCGGCAAGTCGTTTTCGCCGCCTAGCTGAGCCCATAGGTCTTCTTCATCCCAGCGGCCGTTGCCGTTAACATCGAGGTACCAATTGCCGCGGCAGAAGATTCCGACCTCATCATCGCCATCTCCGTCAAAATCTCCGGTGATCGGCACTCCACCTGGCACGCCCAAATTGAATCGAATGTATTCCTCAGCACGGCCAGGTTCGGCGGCGTTCGACATGAATACCCACGACCCCTGCATGAAGTGATCGGGTTGCCAACTCCGGTGACTCACAAACAACGGCGACCAACTGGCGGGCAGCTGGGCATTTCCGGACGTGCCAAACCTTCGAGGCATACCGGCATTGACCACACTCAGGTGCCAACTAAACGCATAGGTCTCTCCGGCGCCATAGACGGGAGTCGCGGTGGGGGTGGGTGAGGCGGTGAGGTAGTTCAGAGGTGCCGGGTTTAATCCACGAACTACGGGTGAGGCAATCGGTGGCGTGGGCGTAACGGGAGGAGATTCAGGCGGTGGCACCACGGGTTGACTGCGCACTTCCGAAAAATTGTTTTCTAAAGACTGTCCGCCAAGTCCTAATCCAATTCGTATAATCGCGTCGTTCTTCGGGTCGACTGTTAATTGGTCCAGAATTCCGAGTGCCAGGATCTCGCCCGGATTAATGGCGAAGCCGGAGGTCGTGCCAACGGTGTCGATGCCATCGACATAACCGCCCGGCTGCAGCTGAAAAACCGCGTAGCTCATCCCCCCGCGCAAGTTACGAAATTCGTAGTATCCGTTTCCATTCGTCGTGGTTCTTATCGGGCCGGAACCATAAGTACCCGGCAACCCAACATCGCCCGAAACGGGTTCACCGGTTAGCCCATCGCGTAATTCCATCACGACATTGGCAATCGGTGTATCGTCTGGCGTTCTCCGGCCATCGCGCAATGTACGGAGAGTCTGGGGCAATAAACCCGCCGCTCCGATAATGGGCAGACCATCTTGATACACATAACCTGAGACAACCGCCGTTGGCTGTTCGCAAAAATCATAGTCCGTAAGATGCGAGCCACCGTGCAGTTGAAATTGGATTTGATTTTCAATTTCAATACTTCCCCCTGCTGAGCCGGCGCGCTGACCGCTACTGAAGTATTGCGATGGCTGTTCTTCTTTTACCGTGTAGCTGCCGGGACTTAAGTTATCGAAGCGATAACGTCCCTCTGCGTTGGTGAAAGATGTGGACACGAGCCCGCCTTGGGAATCGAACAACTCAACCCGGATGTTCTCGAGCGTCATTTCGGTTGCGTCGAATTCACAATCGCCATTCACGTCCAGGTGTACGATACCAGTGATACTTCCTGGAGGGACTTCACAGAAATTGTAATCCGTTAAGGTCTGCCCCGAGCCGATCCGAATCGCGCTGATTTGGTCTCGCGTCGCAATGCCTCCGTTGCTCCCCGGAACCTCGCCGCCCTGCAAGAAACCGACAGGTTGTTCCTCTCGCACCAGGTAGGTTCCTGGGGCCAGACCGTCAAATCGATAGCGACCCTGGTTATCGGTTCTCGTGGTCTTAACCAATTCGCCACGGTCATTGAAGAGGTCGATCTTCACGTTTGCGATCGGTGACTCGCCTTCATCGAACTCGCAGTTCTCATTGGGATCGGAATACACTAGGCCGGAGAGGCTTCCTGTAAGGAGTTCTCCGAAGTCATAGTTCACTCCGCTGTCGCCCCAACGCAGTACGATGTTGTTAACTTCGTCGCCCGGGTTAATAGCTGTCCCTACCGTCATATCGAGAACGCCGCCGGCCGCGTCAATACCGTCCAGCCAGCCGTCAGGTTGCAACTCGGTCAAAGCGTAGGTATCCGCCACCAACTGGTCAAACTCGTAAGCACCATCAGTTCTCGAGAGTGTGCTGGCGACTATTTTGCCGTGTGAGTCGCGAAGTTGCAGATGCACTCCACTGATCGACGCCTCGCCATGATCGCGTATGCCATTGTTGTTTTCATCGTGGTAGACATGTCCAGAAAGACTGACCGGTTGGTGTTCACAGAAGTCGTAATCGATCGCGGACTGTCCTGACGCGAGCACAATACCTGCCAGGGTACCGTTCGCAGAAATCTGACCGACCCGCGCACTGTTGACGGTGCCGATCCGCTCCTCGCCATCGATTAGTCCATCCGGCGTGAACTCGACAATGCGATAGGTGCCCGGAAGCAAGCCCGAAAAGGAATACTGGCCGTCCTGATTGGTACGAGTCTGCGATAGTTGCCTACCTTGGAGATCTTGCAGGGCCACTAACACACCAGACAGCGGCAGATGCTGCACATCATCCGAGAAACAATCGCCGGTGGAGTCTGAAAGATGGACTCGACCCCGAATGGATGCTGGTAGCAACTCTCCAAAGTCGTAATGAGTTCCCTGATCGCCCCAACGCAAGCTTACATTGTCAATTCTATCGCCCGGATTCTCCGCCTTACCCACCGTAACTCCGCCGATTGCACCGGTGGCATCTAACCCATCTAGCCAGCCAACCGGTTGTTTTTCCGTTAGTACGTAGGCTCCGGCATGCAAGTTGTTGAATTCGTAGGCACCGCTGGCGTCCGTGCGAATTTGTCTCACGACGTGCGCGTGCGCGTCGGTCAAAGTGACTTCCACATCGGGTAAAGGTGACTCGTTCGAGTCCAACCTTCCGTTATTGTTGGCATCATGATAGACAAAGCCCGCAAGACGGGCGGGTGGATGTTCGCAAAAGTCATAGTTGATGCCAACTTCGCCTGACGTAAGGTTGATATCCCTGATCACGTCATCTACGTTCGAAGTGCCTCGGGCGACACCGTTCACTTTTCCTACTAGTTGTCCCCCTTGAATCACGCCGCTGGGATTCGTTTCGACAACCGTATATACACCAGGCAAGAGATTATGGAAGAAGTATTGGCCGCGTTGATCGGTACTCGTTTCACCAATAACGCGACCTGCGGCATCTTTTAGAACGACTTGGACGCCCGCCAAAGGCGCGTGAATGCGGTCCTCAGAGAAGCAGTCCCCGTCTTTGTCTGACAATTGCACTTTACCCTGAATTGAGGCTGGCAAGAATTCGCCAAAGTTGTAATCCCTGCCGTGTTCGCCACCGGCCAAGGAAATGTTCTGAATGGAATCGCCGGGGTTGTTGGAGGAGCCTACAACCTTTCCGCTCACAGTGCCGGGCGTCTCGAGCCCATCTATGTAACCGGCGGGTTGGACGGGTTCGGAAACTCGATAATTACCCGCAATTAAACCATCGACTCGATAATAGCCTTGGCTATTCGTCGTCACAGTCCGAACGGACTGCGATAGGACTGTATTGACGGGCGTCACGAGAATCTCGATGCCCGCCAGTCCTTCTTCTCCCGCTTCCCGCAATCCATTGTTATTGCGGTCGTGATAGACATAACCATCGACGGCCACGGGTATCGGCTGCTGGGTTTGCGTGGCGACGGCTCCGGTGGAACGATCGCGTTTTCCTGCCGAATTGTCTGGCGGCAGATCTAGCCCCGTACCTACGAGCAACGGATCGTAGACGTTTCGGAAGACCGATGTGGCTTGCGCTTCGAAGAAGTGGGGTGCGTGAAACGTACCCGTTAGCCGGGACCCCTGAAACTCAACTCCCGAAGTAATCGGATCGATTTCCGAATTGATGACAGCTAAATCTTTTTCATTCGGATCGAAGCCAACGACCTCGTCAACATCGATGGTGAACCGCAATTTGTCGCCGGCTTGAAATCGCGTGAAATCGAGCACCAGAAGCGTTGATCCATCACTTACGGTCGCCCTAACTTGAGCAGTGGGATCTCGCGTCGTCATCGCTACGATCGTAAACGGGAATGACTGATCCGCGCCTAAACCGGTATCCAGTGTGTCAAAGAAGACATCGCCGACTCCAAAGCCGGGAACGCTTCGATCTCCGCTGATTTCGAGGCGAGTCAGCTGGGTGTTGGGGACTCCACCCAGAAACGTTACGTCGAAGGTATCGCCTTGTTGATCGGATCCGGCATCGTCTTCGAAATAGGTGGCGCCGACGAATAGGGGGTTCGCCGACATGACGCAGCGAGCTTCCATCGGCTCAAAGTGACACCGCCGCAACACCGTATTTTCGCCGCCGACTGCATCTCGGCTGATGGCCGCGTTGCGTTTCTTACGCCAGCGAAGCATGCGTTGCAGCAAAACCATCGGTATCTCCATTCAGGTAGTTCGGAGCTTGCCTGGACGGAATCCCGCCATTCGAAATGCAGGCAGCATTTGTTGGTCTACTACTGACACGGCGACGTTCGTCAGAGCACGCTTGGGCTTACCTCGATTTCCAGATGCGAATGGTCGTATCGTACGCGCCTGACACCAGCACATCGCCGCGCGCATCCAGTGATGCTACGGAACCGGTGTGGCCGGCCAACAGGCCCACTTCCGATCGCGAGTTCACGTCCCACAAATGAATCAGGTTGTCGCTGCCCGCTGTGGCCACTCGGTGCTCTGCGGTAAACGTGACAGCAAAGTTCTTACCGGCATGACTGGTTAGTTCGCTTTCGCAGCTCCAATCACTCACCCGCCAAACGTATAGCCAGCGGTCTTCGCCACAAGAAACCAGCCGCATTCCATCGGGTGAGAAAGCCAGACCCCGGATGCGCTGTTGGTGTGCCACCCAGTGGTGTCGAATTTCTCCAGTTGGCAAGCTCCACACGCGAATGCGGCCGTTTCGGCCGGCAGCCGCCAACAGGGTATCTTTTGGCGCAAAGGCCACGGCACGCACATCTTGGCAAGGGCCGTCCAGCTCCACGACCGCCTTCGAATCGGACAAGTCGTAGAGCCGCACTTTCTTTTCAAAACCACACGTAGCCAGCCACCGTTCGGTATGCCCAAAGACGAGAGCGGTGACCACTTCGGGGTGTTTCCCCAGAGTTGCCAACGGTGCTCCGCTTTCGGCATCCCAAAGGATAACTCGCCTGTCATTCCCAGCGGATGACAACAGTCTTCCATCCGGCGAGTAAGCGATGGCTCGAATCCAGTCGGTATGGCCCACGATTTGTTTTGTAATCTGTTGCGTACCCAGGTCCCAAATTTGTATTCGGTGGTTATCTCCGGCGGCAGCCAGAAATTTTCCGTTCGGATGGAGCGCGACCGCCGTGATTACGGGCGATTCACGATCGTCGTCCAGCGGCGGATGAAGTACTCGATGCTCCGTGGCTACCAAGTTCGCCGCCCACGTCGTAGTGTTACCACCCACGGTCGCAAGGCCGCAAACGCCGGCCATGGCTGTTAGAAAGCAACGCCGCGGCAACGCATGGAAACTGTCGTGAATGGCGGGCATGAAACACCTGTGAATCGACCTGAAAAATCTCGATCGCGGACCAGGTATCCATTTTGGGGGCGGCAAAACAGCGCCCGGACCTAGCGCATGCGCGATTTCCGTACTACTCACAACTATCGGTTGACCCGCCACAAACGCGATAATCGAAGTAACGAATTCGCGTGACCCTGAGAAGGAGTAACGATTAGAGAAGAGCTATGGAGCGGTT
>JANNPR010000868.1:0-6292 GCA_031400345.1 Planctomycetota bacterium
GTTTGCCTTCGACCCTCGCGTCGCGCAGCCACTGGTCGGCCAACTCATAGGCTGCGGACAGTTGATCGTTGAAGACGAGGGCTGACAAGTGTTGCGAGTACGGAGAGTAGTATGACGTAGTTTGGGGGTTTCTGGCTATCCAATCGCTCGTCCACTTTAGCAGGTCAGCCCACCGAGCCCGCGTACGGTACAAGTCGGCGATCGCGTTACGAAGAGATTCGTCGTCCTCCGCGTTTTCGGGGCGTGCGAGCTCCTTCTGGAGCCACGCGAATGCCGCATCGGTCTGCCCGGCCTGCAACAGTCGTTTGGCGAACGCGATCTGTGCGTGCACATTCCACGGGGCGGCCTCCGCCATCGCCCGGCGCATGGCCAGTGCCTCATCGTAGTAGTTTAGCCGTTCGAGGAACGATGCTTCTCGCTCTTCCCACTGGCTGTGCAGAATGTCGGCATCTTGGAAGCGTTCATAGACCGGTCTTAGCAACTGATGCAGCGCGCGGAACTCGGACAGTTCCGAAACTGTGTTCGCCTTACCGAGAATGAATTCAGCGAGAAACGCCTCGTCCGTCTGCGGCTTCGCCACGAGTTGGCGTGCTTCCTCGATAAGCCTCTGCCTCGCTTCTTCATTTCGACGAATCGTGACCAGAAGCAACGTTCGCATCCAACGCACTCCCGGTTTGTCGACCGATAGCTTTTCGGCTGCCTCGACATGTTTCCACACCTCGTCCCACTGTTGGAGTTGTGCGTTGTGCAGGATAATCGCCATCCTCGCGTCGAAATCGGCCGACCCATCGGCCACTTTCTGCCTCGCCACATTCAACTTCACGAATGGCAGGCGAATGAACTGAACGGTTGGTTTGGCCGCCAACTCCCCATTCAACCGTTCCGCATATTGCTCCTTCGTCAGTGTTTGAACATCGAACGAATTCTCTGAAATCTTGCGCCCTTTGGCATCCATTGTCGTCGACCGCTTGGCCCACCATCGCCCGGCAATCTCGATGAAGTCAGAAAAGCTGCTGGCACCTGTGGGTTTCCCGTCGTCGAACCACTCTCGTTTGACAAGCAGATGCTTGTTCGTGTCGATGGTGTAATGCTCTTCGTGCGTCGAATTTTTGAGTGTGAGGACCAACTTGACGAGGTTTTCGCCCGCACGTTCGATGCGACCCACGTAACCGCGATACGCCTCGTGCAGCGGCGACAGCGAGAAATCATCAACGGGCAGCGGTGGCGATCGCAGTTCCTGCTCGCGTGACCTGCGTACTCGACCCAACAAGAATGCCAGTGAGAACACGCCGCGTTCCTCACTATTGCAATACTGAATCACGGTCTGGTCCGTCGTGCCGAGAGGTCGCGTCAGCCAAGCACTTGGCGAGTAAAGTGCCAGTTCACTGCTGTGAGACGATCGCCGATTCCACCGTGGATCAAACCCGCTGGTCAGGCGGCGCACCTCGATTCCGCCCTCCAACTTCAGTAGCGATTCTGTTCGCAGCAAACTCTTTGAGCTTGCGATGGCTTCAGGCGACCAATCCTCTGGCTCGTTCTGCTGTACTGACTTGCTCGGTGGGTTAGCCAGGGCGGGAAAGAGTGTGTCGAGCCAGCTTGTGTAGTCGGTCGACCGAGAACTAGAGCGCTGATTCCACAACGCAAATGCCCCAAAACCTTCGCCTCTTTCGGATACCCGCTTCGATTTCGAGAACAAGCTTTCGGAGACCACACTTGCGAGCGTTTCAGACGTCCCATCCTTGATTTGCCGTTCGAAGGCCTCGGAAAAACGATAGCCGTACTCGAAGTCCATCAATTTGTCGTCTTCCTCTTGGATGACAATGCGAGGGCTGACCAACGTCATCAAGCTCCTCGATTCATCGAGATCCTCGAGTCGACCAGAATCACCACCACGAAGTCCCAGACTGAGTTCTTCAACGTTGTCCCCCGGGAATTCATTCGTTGGATTGCCGCCTCCATAGCTCCAGTTCATGCCGGGCCCACTGGAACTCGAATCAAACCAAGAATCCGGCTCACTCGAGGACGATAGGTCATCGATCAAACCGGAGAAATCGGAGAGAGCCGGACCACCGTCAGCATCCCAGTAGAGTCCCTTATTCGATCGGCCACCGCCCCCCATCCCTCCCGCAAAACTTACTACCCCATCCGTGAAGAAAAACGACGGACCATTGGACGCTTGAAGTTGCTGCTGGAATACCTTCGGATTTCGCCCCAGCGCCGCGAGAGTCCGCAACACTTGCCTGCGCATCCCGATACGCCAATCGCCCGCCCTCTTCATCTGTTGTGAAAGCAGTTCGAAGTTCGCGTTATTGCGGCCGTCGGCGAAGAACCGTTCCCCGTCGCGCATCTCATAGCGACGCTGGACGCCAAACCGTTCACGGTCGGCGTCAGTCTCGAGCACCAACAACGACGTGTATGGCGTGATAATGTGGAACTCTTCCGACAGGGAAATGATCTCGTCCCGAATGCCTTGGCTTTGTCCCTGCGCGAGCAACTGATCCATGTGCGATCGCGCCCACAACCTCGGAATAAACGAGTTTCCTTCCTCTGCTTCCTTGAGGCTGACCTTGGCCGCATAACGCACCTTCTCAGTGCCGCGCTGGCCGGTGACGACGATCTCGCCATGTTGATCTTCGCCTTCAGGTAAGTACCGACCAACCAAAATCTGCTGCGTACCTGCAGGAACGTTCGGAAGCCGTCCTGGATAGATGGCTGCGACCTTCAGGCCGCGGAACTCGACGTTCACTTCGCGCAGTCCCGGCTGAGCTACCTCGTTGAGCAATTCCAGCGCGACGACTTGCGGCGTCTGCTCGCCAGCAATCGCCCGGACGGAGCCGCCACCGACAGAAGCGATACCGGCCATCACGACCGACTCATACGAATTTCCAACCGTAACCGCATGCAACGTGCACTTGGACTTACCGGAGCTCCCCGACTTCGCTTCTGGCGAAGTCCGTCGAATTCCGCCCGCCAATAGACCCAGCCGTTTTACGAACGACGCCGGATCCGTGCCACCCGCCGAGACAATTCCGTCGCCGATGTAAATCACGTCAGCCCCATCGGGCGCCTTCCTGATCGTGCCTTCGAACGCTCGGTCCAGATTCGTCCAGCCCAGCGATCGGCGTTCGTCCAGAAACGCTTTCGCCTTGGCAATGTTGTCTGCCGTCGGCGCCATTGGCTCGGAAGCGACCCATGCAATTCCTACATCCGCGCAGGCAAGTAGGAACCGGTCGTCTTCTCCTAACGACGACAGAACCGTGGCAACGAACTGGGCTTGCTGCTTGCGTTTCTCCGAGTCCATCGATGCGGAAGTATCACAGAGCAGTACGATGTTGAACGGCTTGCCATCGGGAAGTACTGCACGTTGCCAATTTCCCTCCGTACCTGGAGTCGTCAGCTGAACGAGCAAATATCCGTCATTGCCGCGGCGGTGCGGGATTACGACGACGTCCGATTGCTTGCTAGTGATCTCGCATACGACTTCGAAGTCGCGATTGGGTGTGTACTCCTGCGCCGTGAACTCGACCTGGGCCGAGTGTTCTGTTTGCTGAGTCCTCGCCGGGTGCGTTGGGCAAACCACACTCTTCAACGGCAGCGCCGAGTTCACCGTCACGGTCAACGACAGTTCTCGTAATGGCTTCGTCCGCAGCATTTCGCTACGCAAGCCGTACGAATACCGATAACGGTTCGCTCGCAATGGCAGCACTTGTGTGTAAACGATCTTGATTCGCTTCTCTGAATTCCCTTCGATGGGGAAGACGCGGGCTTTGAAGATGTTGCCACCGGTCCACTCGAGCAACCCTGGATCGCGCTTTTCGCGCAGGATCGTTTCATAAATCTCGCGCGCTCGCTGTTTTTCGACCACGTCCGCTTCGACCAGGTCGTTTCCGATCCACATGCCAAACCCGCTGATCGACGCGTCTTGGGGAAGCGGAAAATGGAACACGCCTTCCAAACGGTTCGTGGTGTGATTGACGAACGACTCTTCGATCGTCGTGCGAGCAATCTGATCCCGAATCTCGACACTGACTTTGTGGTAGCCAACGGTCAGCGGTTCGTTACGGCCATCGGGTAAGTTGACAATCAGCGAACCGAGCGACTCGTTATTGGTTGTTCCCTCGAAACCGGCGAGCCACACGGGCGTTTGTGGAACTTCTACCAGCTTTTCGTCGCGATCCACTCGAACTAGTTGTTTGTCGCTCGGTTTGAACTGGCGACTCTCCTGGCGTGGCGCGAGCAACGTGAACGGGGCGTTCGTGTCGGCCTTTTCTCGCTTCGGAATCATCACTTGGGCGACGCCGCTGTGCAGTCGCGCCTGAGTGGGCGAGATGCATTCGACGAGCGTTCCCGGTCCGAGCGTGATTTCGGCTTCGGACGACAGTCTGACCCTTACCGCATTCGCGCCACGCAGTTCGGTGCGCAGCCAGTCGCCCGGCTTGAGCAGCGTCTCGCGGAAAATCGGGGTCAAGCGTTTCGCTAACATCGGCCGCAGTAAGGCGATTCCCTGAGCGTCGCTCACCTTGCCGATCCGGCTGTCTTCGGTCAGTGATTTTGCAACCACAAACTTTTCATCCGCCAACACCACGTCCATCGCAACCAGCCGCAGTTCTGCCAGCGGAACTCCAGCACGCTTCGCCCCTTTGGGCCAGGCAACGAGGTCCACCAGTTGCAGGTTCTTCGCGTCGGCAATCGCTTCGATCTCCAGTTCGCCTTGTCCAGCCCGTAACGTCACCCGATAGACGAAATAGTCCCGGCCCTCCCGCGAGATTTGTTTGACAGGCTCCGCCGTCAAAAGCGATGACGCATCCTTGACGTCCAAGTCGAGCAACCCGAGCAGATCCACTTGCTGCTGCGGACTGATGAACCACGGCGAGTCCGATTCAATGGCAGTGTTCGCTTCCTCGTCGATCTCCCACAGTCGCGATCCGGTTGCAATTCGATAACGCTGCGGCGACTCTTCCCACCGCACGAGCCCCGGTGCACGCACCCAAACATCCGCCGAATGCCCTGCCTTGCTTACTCGCAAATGCAGCGACTGGGCGTTGCGAAGCTCGTCGAGGACTCGCGAGAACGGTGCCGCGCCAATAGCTAAATTGTCCGGCGATAGGCCGAACCACATCACGAACACCGCCGCCGCAGCCGCCAGTCCGGCGAAGCCTCGTATAGCCAAAGCCACCATCGGCCGTCTCCGAAATAATTGAAGGTGTAGACCCGCAGAAGACGTTATGCGCCGTACTAACCCGAAGCGCAAGCGAGGTCCGCTAGAATCGCCTCGCTTGCGCGTCGGGTTAGTATGCTCTTCCATGCGTTCCAACTTAGAATCGCCTCGATCGCCGAGCTCCTGCGCATCTGTAGCGCTCGATTCGGCAAAGGCCGCTGCCGCCCGCTGCCGTAACAGTTCGAGCATGGCAGCGTCCGGCGTGGGCGCATGGGCATCGATGGTCCGCAGCAAGGCGGCCAATCGCTGTTCATTCGGATGATGAGTGTTGTCCGTTGTCATGTGAGATAAGCTGCGTTATCGGAGCCAACGAGCCGCTCGAATGTCGCTCGGAACTCGCGCCGTGCTCGAGCCAGTTTGGATTTAATCCCCTCGACCGAACCGCCCAATTCTTGTGACATTTCTTCCAGGCTTCGCTGGTCGAGATACTTCGCGGTCAACAGCGCCGCATAATCGGCGGGCAATTCAGCCAACACACCCCGCACGAGATCTGCCAGTTCCTGCCGTTCCCAAAGTGCATCAGGAGATTCCTTGTGGTCCAGTAGCTGGCGAACTTCGATTCCACCCGTCTCTGCCAACTTCCGCCATCGATCGGCGCGATCCGCTTTTCGCCAATACAAGGAAACCTGGCGATGAGTGATTCCGACGAGCCAACTCCAGAGCGTCCCGCGCTCCGGATCAAACCTCACGGCAGACCGCGCCGCCGCAATGAACACTTCTTGCACGATGTCTGCCACTCCCGCCACGTCCGCGCCCACAAGCCGCGCGACATACCGCCACGCGGCGACATGGTAAGCGTCGTACAGCGCAGCCCAAGCTTTCTGGTCGCCACTGCGCAACCTCCGACCGATGTCGAGTTGTTCTTGTTCGCTTAGCAAAGGGCCGGCTCGTGAGGGAAAGCGGCAATCTGAAGAGATATTGGCGCTAAGACGACTCCCGGTGTCGAACCGTTTTCAAAAATAGTGACTTTGACACGCCGCAAGCGTTAATTTCCCCGTCAGTCCACCTCGTTCAAAATGGTGGATGAAGTTGGCAGTGTGCCACTTCTGGCAGCCGCCGGAGTTCGCTAGGATT
>JANNPR010000880.1:0-1623 GCA_031400345.1 Planctomycetota bacterium
GCCCCAATGGGGCCTTCCAACATAATTTGAAGCGCGGATGATACCCATGAAGGTCTGCCGTAGTGATCTCCTTCACCGTCTATTTCTTTATAAATTTCCCAGGGCTGAGTAAACTCCGGAATATTAAGATTGGATACTGAAAAACCCGTTAGTCCGGCTTTTGGTTTTCCGCCGCAACCGGTAGCACTCTCGTCACGAATTTCCCCACCCGATCCAGTTGCCGCTCCCGGGAAAGGCGAAATCGCGGTAGGGTGATTGTGCGTCTCGACCTTTATCAATATGTGGGTACGCTCCCGATGATATTGGTACTCACCCTCATTCGAGGGAAAAAACCTCTCCACATCTTTGCCTTCGATGACCGCCGAATTATCGGAATAGGCTACAACGGTTCCATCCGGGTGTTGTTTATGAGTATTGCGGATCATTGCAAATAAGGAATCGGGCTGCACCATGCCGCCGATTACCCAATTAGCATTAAATATCTTATGCCGGCAATGTTCGGAATTAACTTGGGCAAACATCATCAATTCGACGTCCGTCGGATTTCTTTCGATGCGTGAATAGTAATCGCACAGATAAGTAATTTCGTCATTGGTTAATGCTAATCCCATGCGACGATTCGCTTCAGCCAACGCCCTTTCTCCCTGCGCCATGATATCGATGCTCGATAATATCCCCGGCGATACGTGTTCGAAAAGTTTATCTGCCTGGTCAAACGAAACCAGAACAGTCTCGGTCATCCGATCGTGAAGGAATGGGTATGTCCGATTCCTTTGCTCGGCAGAAACCGGTGTTGTCGCTTCAAAAGAAAACACGATGCCGCGTTCTATGCGTTCCACGGCATCGAATCCACAGTGGTGAGCGATGTCGGTCGCCTTGGAAGACCATGGCGATATGGTGCCTAACCTAGGAACGACAAGCACAGGATCCGCCACGAATCCTTTTTTCGACTCGGGGATTGCGCCATAGGTCAACAAGGTATTCAACCGCGCGAATTCGCCGTTCGACAGGTCCTGCGAAACACAAACAAAATGCCAGTACCTTGCGGAAACTCCGACGAGATCTGGAACAAAATTTTGGAGCGTACGAAACAGTTTATCTAGACGAAAGTCGGATAAGACTGCGCTTCCCTCCATCTTAATGACCGAAGGCATGAGATTAAAATAGCTCCAAAAATGCGAATTATACTCTTCACGCACCGGGTATCCCAAGGTCTGTTTAATTCTTGATGACGACGTCTTAGAGGAATATACCCAGTACTTTTTTCCGGTTACACTATCTGACACGTATGATCGGAGCTAATCGTATGGCTGAGTACGCAACGCCTTCTCGCACCCCTGTTTTTCTTACGCACGAACTCAGAAAAATCGAGGCCTTCGCCGCTACACAGCCGCTTATGGAACGAGCGGGGCTTGCCGCTGCGGAATTGGCACGTAAACTTGTCGATGACCACAAGCAGCGCGTCCTAGTCGTAGCAGGGCCCGGCAACAACGGTGGCGATGCGTTCGTCGTCGCCAGCCATCTAAAAAGTTGGTGGTATCCGGTGACCATGGTGTTTTCGGGTGACCCGACGAGCTTATCCTCAGACGCAAACAATGCCTATCAAGCTTGGGGTAATTGTGG
>JANNPR010000885.1:0-1518 GCA_031400345.1 Planctomycetota bacterium
AATGACCAATGACCAATGACCAATGACCAATGACCTCCTCTCAAAGAGTTTGACCGTGAGCCGACTCATACCCGTCGCGATTGTTGCCAGTTTGTGTTTCGCGGTCAGCAGCGGTGCGGCTGAGAAAGAAACTTTGTTGCATCGCTTTGATCGTGTCCAACTCACGGATGTCTATTACTCGGAAGGCGCCAACGTGGGCGACCTAAATCAGGACGGCATCATGGACGTGGTTTATGGTCCCTATTGGTTTGCGGGTCCGGATTACGAAACAAAACAGGAGATCTATCCGCCAGAGCCGCAGAATCGAGACGCGTACGCCGACAATTTTTTCTCGTGGGTACACGATTTCAACGGCGATGGCTGGACCGATGTGTTCGTTGTTGGCTTTCCCGGAACGCCGGCTTATGTGTACGAGAACCCGACGGGCGAGAAATTGGACGGTCACTGGAAGAAGCATCGGGTGTTCGACTTCGTGGCGAATGAATCGCCGCACTTTACCAACCTCCTGGGAGACGATCGACCCGAGCTGATCTGCACCCGCGACGGACTCTTCGGTTACGCCTCAATCGATTCGTCAAAGCCGTTCGAAGCGTGGACGTTTCACGCGATCTCGGAGCAAATCGCGACCAAGAATTTTGGTCATGGACTAGGCGTGGGGGACGTCGATGGGGATGGACGACTCGACGTGCTCACTAAAGATGGCTGGCTCCAGCAGCCAGCTGAGCTCGACAGCCAACCGCGTTGGCAGTTTCATCCGGTCGAGTTCGCTGGGCCTGGCGGGGCGGATATGTTCGCCTATGACGTAGATGGCGACGGCGATAGCGATGTCATTACCAGCCTCGCCGCACACGAATTCGGGTTGGCGTGGTATGAACAGATCCAAGATGGCGGCGAGCGGACGTTTCGCCAGCATCTGATCATGGGGAGCAAACCGGAGGATAACCGCTACGGCGTTTTGTTCAGCGAACTCCACACGGTTGGTTTACACGATATCGACGGGGATGGACTGAAAGACATCGTCACGGGCAAGACCTATTGGTCGCACCATCGGCAGAGCCCGCTCTGGGACGCCGGCGCGGTGGTGTATTGGTTCAAGCTAGTTCGAGGAAAGGATGGCGTGGACTGGATCCCATACCAGGCTGACGGCGAGGCTGGTGTGGGCCGTCAATTGATAGTCGGTGATGTTAACAAGGACGAGCTTCCGGATATTGTCGTCGGAGGCATGAAGGGAGCACACGTATTATTGCATCGCCGTGAAAAGGTAGATGAGATAACGTGGAAGGCGGCTCAGCCGAAGACACCGCCAGTGCTCGCCGATGGACTGTCGCCGTTGGACGCAGCGGACAACATGTCGGTACCGGCGGGATTTCGAGTGCGACTCGCCGCCGGTGAGCCGCAGATTCATCAGCCGATCGCATTCACCATCGACCCCCGCGGCCGGCTTTGGGTTGCGGAGGCGCACACATACCCGAATCGCGCGACGGAAGGCGAGGGTAAAGATAAGATTGTGATCTTGGA
>JANNPR010000887.1:0-6378 GCA_031400345.1 Planctomycetota bacterium
AACTCGCGAATTGGAGCAGTTCGACGAACAGGTCAAAGAATTGCGGAAAGGCCGATCGTCGTTGCTCATCATTGAAACCGACTCGGGTGGAGGCAAAACACGCTTGCTAGACGAGCTGGCTCAACGTGGACGTCGAGAGGGACTCTGGGTCCTTCGCGGAACCGGCTCCAACCAGGTGGGCCAACACCCTTTCCAAGTTCTCGACGGGGTGTTGGAGGAAATTGTCTCACTTGCAGCCACCGAACCATGGCTGGCAGATCGTATTCGCACAACTCTGGGTGACCAGTGGACCTTCGTATGCTCCGCGTTGCCTCAATTGGCAGATGCGTTGGGTTGGGAGGCACCGGCCGTCCTTGGACCGGAAGCTTTCGGTGAAAACCGCAGCATTCAATCGCTGGTCCATTTCCTGGATGCCCTGGGCACCCCAGACCGCCCGGTGCTGATTATCTTGGACGATTGCCAATGGGCCGACGAATTGGCGATCAAACTGATATCCCAGTGGCACCACAGCGGCCAGGAACGGGATCCTCGGGAAGGCCACGTGCTGTTGGTGGGAGCGTATCGCAGCGACGAGATTCCCGCCGAATTCGCCTTGCGGGAACTAACCGCCGATGTGCGCATGCATCTCGCAAAATTCGAACCCGATAATATTCAAAGATTAATTGAATCGATGGCGGGGCCCTTGCCTGAGGAAATCGTACAGCACGTCATTCGACTGTCTGATGGCAGTCCGTTCATGGCGTCGGCCGTACTGCGTGGGTTGGTCGAATCGGGAGCCTTGGTGCCTGAGACTCAGGGCTGGCGCATCGAGCCGTTGGCGATCGAGCGATTGCAGTCTTCGCATCACGCCGCTTCGTTCCTGTCACACCGCCTTAGTTTGCTTCCAGCCGAAGCGCTAGAACTACTCACCGTAGCCGCGATCCTCGGGAAAGAGTTTGACTTGCAAACGGCAGTCCAACTCTGCGCACAAGGCTCTAGCGCAGCGCTCAGCGCTCTGGACATCGTGCGGAAGCGACATTTGGTGTGGTTGCGGCCAGATGGTGCCCGCTGCGCTTTCGTGCATGACAAAATAAGATCGGCCGTCTTAGACCGACTGTCAGCGAAGCAACGCAAAGAGCTGCATCATAAGGCGGCATTGCATCTACAATCTCGTTCCGGCCACAGTACATTTGAATTGGCGTACCACTTCGACGAGGCCGATGAGAGCGAGATGGCCCTCGAGTTCGCTCTGGATGCAGCGGAACAGGCTCGCTCTCAACATTCACTGGAGATTGCCGAGCAGCAATACCGAATCGCACAGCGAGGAGCGGCAAACTCAGATAAGCAAACGCGGTATCGAATCCTCGTCGGGCTTGGCGATGTACTGATGCTGCGGGGACGTTACGACGATTCGGCAGAACTGTTCGAACGAGCCTCCGTATTAGCCGAAGAGAAGTACGACAAAGCTCAAATCAAAGGAAAGCTTGGTGAACTAGCTTTCAAACGCGGTGATATGGAAAACGCCACGCAGGCGTTTGAAGAGGCCTTGCGGTTATTAGGACGTGGGGTGCCGCGCGGTATGGTATCTTTTGCCGGCCTTTTCCTCTGGGAAGCAATCGTGCAGTTGTTGCATACCCTTTTTCCACGGTTGCTGCTGGCGCGACGCAAAACGGCTCCTGATGCCGCAGAATTGCTCAGTTGGCGTCTGTTTAGTCGACTAGCCCATGGTTATTGGTTCGTACGCAGCAAAATTCACGTTCTGTGGACACATTTGCGTGGAATGAACCTGGCAGAACGCTACCAACCAACACTCGAATTGGCCCAGTCGTATTCCGAACATGCCCCGGCGATGACGTTGATACCGTACTTTAGCCGTGGCGTCACGTATGCGCGCAGGTCATTAGATATTCGTATAGCTTTAGGCGATGTGTGGGGGCAAGGTCAATCGCTGTCATATTATAGTGTCGTTCTCTATGCCAGCTCCCAATTCAAAGAATGCATTGAAAAAGGGCGTGAAGCGATCCGTTTGCTGGAGCGGACGGGGGACTTTTGGGAAGTGCATATTGCCCGCTACCAAGTGTCCGCAGCTCTGTACCGTAGCGGCGATCTAAAGAGTGCCATCCAACTGGCTCAGAGAAACTATGAATCTGGGATCAAACTGGGTGACGAACAAGCCTCAGGTATCAGTCTCGACGTGTGGGTGCGAGCTGCTTTGGGGAAAGTCCCGAATAACGTTTTGGCGGATGAACTTCAACGCAAACGGCACGATGCGCAGGGGACAGCTCAGGTGATGTTGGCTGAAGGAGTGCGACTGCTAAGTTCCGCCAGGACTCAAGACGCAGTGGCGATGTTTCAGTCCGCTTTACGTGTGGCGGAACATGCTGGAGTCGTGAATGCCTATATCACTCCCAATCTGGCCTGGCTAGCGACGGCCAGGCGAATGCGCCTTGAGCAGTATTCCGGGCGACTGGCGAGGCGGCGTCATGAACTCTTGCGCCACGCCGAAAAGGACGCCCGTCGCGCAGTGCGCCTGGCACGACGCTTTCAGAATGATTTGCCTCATGCGCTGCGAGAATTAGGCCTGCTGAGGGTCATGCGGGGAAAGACTGCGAGCGGTTTGCAACTGTTTCGTAAGAGCATGTCGGTAGCCGAAAGGCAGGGCGCACGCTACGAGCAGGCCTTGACGCGCGTGGTGAATTATCAAACCGAAGCGGAACTGGGTCGCGCCGACGCTCAACAGAAACTCGTTGTGGCCCAGGCCGACGTTCGTGCTTTAGAAATGCTGCCATTGTCAAACCAGGCAGGATCCAGCGGTGCCCGACCTGCGGTTTCCCTGTCGCTCGCCGACCGTTTTGACACTGTTTTAGACGCAGGCAGGCGGATTGCCACCGGCCTTTCTCCCGGTACCATTTTTTCCGAAATGCAGCAGGCAGCGTTGCACTTGTTACGTGGCGAAAAATGCTTCATCTTGCGACCGATCGAGGTCCACAATGGAGAGTATCGACTGGCCGCGTCGGCTTCGAAGAGCGTCAATCTAGAGCTGGCCAATCGCTGCCTGCAAATCGGGCGTGCTCTCTCGACCGTCGACGAAGCCTCCGACGATGATGGCACTGGAACCGTTCCCACTAGCGAAGGCTCGGCGATTTGCGTGCCAGTGTTTGTGCGCAAACAACCCGTGGCCTGCCTGTACGTGATGCACCGGCACCTCTACGACCTATTTGAGGAAGATGAAAAGAGACTAGCCGAGTTTGTCGCAACTCTGGGTGGTGCCGCTCTCGAAAACGCCGATGGCTTTCAACAACTACAACATTTAAACGAAACCTTAGAACTTCGCGTGGCTGAGCGGACGGCAGCTGCAGAAGCCGCTAGTCAAGCGAAGAGCCAGTTCCTGGCTATGGTCAGTCATGAAATTCGAACCCCGATGAACGGCATCATCGGCATGACGGAACTCACTTTGACGACAAGCCTCACTCCACAGCAGAAAGGCCATTTATCGATCGTGAAACAATCCGCCGATTGCCTCTTGCGGTTGCTCAACGATATCCTCGATTTCTCAAAGATCGAAGCCGGAAAAATGGAGTTAGAAGCGGTTGACCTGGATGTCCGCGAAGTCGTGGGAGATTCACTGCAAATGCGAGCACCAGACGCTTGGAAGAAAGGTCTGGAGCTGATCCACAGGGTCAGTCACGAGGTACCCGTTAAGTTACTCGGCGATCCCGGAAGGCTACGGCAAATCATGCTTAACCTGATCGGCAACGCAGTCAAATTTACCGAACGAGGCGAAATCACCGTCGACGTATCGCTAGAAGAACAAACGGATAGCCATGCAAGACTGCACTTTGCCGTTCATGATTCCGGCATTGGTATCCCCGATGAAAAACAACAATGCATCTTCGAGTCTTTTCAACAGGCGGACAATTCCACAACTCGACAGTATGGAGGTACCGGGCTGGGGCTGGCAATCTCGGCTCAATTGGTAGACTTGATGGGCGGGCAAATTTCTGTCGAGAGCAAGGTTGGCTATGGCAGTACTTTCCATTTCACTGCCGACTTCCAACTAAGTAGTGACGATGGCCAAATCGCCGACGCTCGTTTGGAAGTCCTAAGAGGGGTCCACGTACTGGTTGTGGACGATCATCCAATCCAGTGCAATTCCATTTGTGAATTGCTGTCGGAATTGGGGATGTTCCCGTGCTCGGCCGAGTCGGCACGTTCCGCTATTCGCGAATGTCGCAGTGCAATCGCTAGTGAACAGATCCATCAATTGATTGTTATGGATGCGAGTCTGGTCGATGATGAATTCTCATTGTTGGTGGAGGAATTACGGGCGATTCCAGAGTATTTCGGTTGTCCAATGATTTGGCTGGTGCCACCTTCGGAAAGGGCCGAGTCTCTCGTGCCACCGGGCATGAATTCTATTCAGTGCCTAACAAAACCCGCCAAGTATGCACAACTCGTATCCGCCCTGCTTCACGCCATACAACCTCAGTCGGAGATTGAACCGGCACCCGATGCCTACCATCAAATGGAAGACCAACCGCCGTTACGGGTGTTATTGGTGGAAGACGGATTTGTCAATCGCGAGGTCGCCGTTGGATTCTTGGAGTTGGGTGGTCACCAAGTGAAAGAGGCGGAAAACGGATTAGAGGCCTTAAAGATCCTCGAACATCAGGCGTTCGACGTGATCTTAATGGACTTAGAAATGCCGGGTATGGACGGCATGGAGACGACCAAAGCCATCCGTGCCAAGGAGTGCGGCACTGGGCTACACGTTCCAATTATCGCGATTACCGCGCATGCCATTCAGGGATACCGCGAACGCTGTCTGAGGGCGGGTATGGACGGATACGTCACAAAACCAATCTGGCCCGACGAGCTGTTTGGCGCCATTCGATCTGTTACCGCCGTGCGTCACGAACACGTCGAGCATAATTCAGGAATCTCAGCGTGTCATTGTCAGCCGACAAAATGAGGTTGATGAAACACTTTGGCATTCGATAGACGCCACATTAAGACGCTACGCTTACCAAATTGGATTTCGGGTCAATTGTAAGAACACAATGTTCTTGTGCTCCTCGGACACGATCATCACTTCCTTGACCTCTTCTTCCGGAATATCCATGGTTAAGTCAACCATATCCCGTCGAGTTCGATAGATCAGGTTCCAGTCCATAAACGTTTCCATATAGCCTATGTCTCGAATATCGGGTAAGAAGTTGGCCACCAACAGGACTCCCCGGGGCCGCAGCATCTGAAACATCACTGACACAAGTCGCCGCGCAGTCCGCTGCACCAGATAGTCGAAGAGACCCGTGGAATACACCAGGTCGAACTCACCCCGCCATTTGCGATCCGTTAATAAACGGCGAAATGACGCGGTGACGGCTTCTACGCCATAATGTGCGTAACGGCGCTGAACCTCTATGGAACTGATCGGGTCAGCATCCAGGGCTACGAATCGTCCAAATTTGCGCCGTCTTACGGCCGCGGAAAGTTCGGCTTCTCGAAGATGCCCCGCTGCTATCGCGAGGATGTTCGGGTGCCGTTTTTCTTCCGTGAGCCGATCGATCGCAGTGGAAATGAATGCGCGACGGGCACGTACCCCTTCGGACGCAGGCGTCAGAGTGGTGAAATTAAAGATTCGCTGTCCCAGTATGTCCGCGGGCGGCGGTGGCCACTGATCCTCGCGACCGTAAATGAAATCCATCATCTCCGCATCGCCTGCGTAGCCCCGTGGTTTGCTAAACGCACGGTACGTAAACGGATCTTGATGCAGTATGGTCATCAGTGGATGCCGTCTACAAAGTAAAACGAAGGCACTCCAATCGGCCAGACTGGCTGTCCGCTTACGCTCTCTCAACATTTCGAACAATTGGTCCAGAACCCGGTCAACAGTCTGTTGATCAGTCGACGAGCGCAATGTTTGAAACGCTTCGTCAAAACGTGCATTGAAAAGGTTGTGCTCAGCTTGCAACGACGGGCGGCTAACGACATGCGCACCGTCGGACTTCAGGGCAGAATCTGCGCCAAATATACCGGACGACATCGATATTCAAAGGGTAATAGCCCCTGCCTCCGCGTGCATTACCTTAGAAACAACTTGAAGTACTAACGCATATTAAAACTACAAATACATTGCAAAAATTTTGCTCGGTAACGCGGAACAGAACAAACCTACCCGACTGCCGTGCCCTCCGTCGACAGAAATGCAACCGTGTCCCAGCTAGTATTCGGAAACTACTCGTGCCCCGTGCCGGCACTTTCGTTGAACTTGTCAAGTACTGGCTATCCGGCAGATGTGACCTAACTAGAATCACCTAATCGTCATTGGTCATTGGTCATTGGTCATTGGTCATTGGTCATTGGTCATTGGTCATTGGTCATTGGTCATTGGTCATT
>JANNPR010000914.1:0-5433 GCA_031400345.1 Planctomycetota bacterium
AAGACAAGTAGGAAAGCAATAAGTAAAACAAAGGATACAAAGGAACCGACGTTAAATAGAGAAACGGGGCGGCTAAAAAAGAGAATAAAAATCCCCAGGCCGATCATTAAAGAAGGGCGAATCCGTTGTTGGATGTATGTCGCTAGTACTTTAATGACGGATGGTAATTTCGCCGGTAAGGCGGGCCGCGACGAGCCGTCCCAACTTAGCCCGAGTCAGATTTGCCCCGCCATCGAATTGAACGATTGCGCCCCTCGGGGGCCTGCAGAATTACTGGGCGCCCAGGCTCACCACCATCTTTGCCACCGGCATAGAAGACAAGGGTGCATGGCTTGAGCTCAAGCCGCTGCTCATCGACGGCGCGGTAGTCTTTGATAAACAAAGCGCCTTGTTCAGTGAGCACCACCTTGGGATGATCCCGCTCCCATGAACCTTCGGGAAATAGATCCTCGTACGGTCTTCGACCAGGCGTTAAATCGGCGGCCGACGTTATAGACTCGACGATCGTCACCGACGGTTCTACCAGCGGAACCACCAAGAATGCGTATAACCAATAGGCGGCCGTCATCGCCAGAAAAGTGCTCAGAAGTGTGAAAAGGCGAGAAAACACAAAGCCAGGTTGCTAAAGAATGGTTGAACGGTTCGGTCGGGACAGTGAAATCAAACGGTTAGTTCTCGTACTTGCGGACTAAATCCTTCCAGCGGCCTTTTACTTTCAGGATCATTTCGATCGCCTCACGTACGGCCCCTTGTCCACCGGGCAGGACCGTCTGGCAATGCGATGCGGCCACCACGTCTGGTGCGGCATCGGCAACCGCAATGGCAAGCCCCACATAATGCATCACCGGTAAATCTGGTAAGTCGTCCCCTATGAAGCAAAGTTGATCGGGCCGCAATTTAAGTTCTTGCATGACTGCTTGAGCTGTGGGCAGTTTGTTTTCGAATCCCTGGCGGACGATGTCGACCCCCAGCTCGCCCATGCGAATCTTGACGATGTGAGAACTTCGCGCAGTAAGAACACCGAATCTGTATCCAGCCCGTTGCCACAACTTGATTCCTAGGCCATCTCGAATGTGGAATCGTTTGGTCTCAATTCCGTGATTGTCGAAGATAATTCCACCATCGGTCAGAACACCATCAATGTCCGACAAGATGAGTTCGATATTCTTACACCGGTCTTCTGTCTTCATCTACGTGGCGAGTCCGCTGTTGGGTTCTTGAAGGGTACCGTTTCAGAAAACTCGTTTCGGGCAGACTTTAACGACGACGGCGAGCTCGTAGTGTCACGCGGCAAGAGCCCGATTAGATCGGTAATGTCAAGTAAACCGATTGGCCGTCCCAGGTGGTCCACCACCGGCAATTCGCTGATGCGACGAGCAGCCAGAACTTCAACAGCGTCAACGATGATCGATCCCGTGGGCACGGTCTGTGGCGCCCGCGTCATAACTTCACTAACGGGCGCGTCGATGGACATATCTCTTTTCAGCTCCAACAATCGCGCTAAATCGCTATCCGTGAATAGTCCTGTCAGTTCGCCCTGTTGGTTGACAAGCATAATTGCACCGCTTCGCCTACCTGGGCTCCCATTGCGGATAAACACTTGGCGGACACTCTCAGATTCTGGCGCGAGCCGGCATTCGGACAGGGGACGCATCACATCATCCACCTTAGCGAGTTTTAAGCCAAGATTTCCGGCGGGATGGGAGCGGGCGAAGTCTTCGGCACCAAATCCTCGCATACGGCTAATAACGAGCGCCAAAGCATCGCCGATTGCCAGCATAGCGGTTGTGCTGGTACTTGGCGCCAGACCCAGTGCACATGCTTCACGCAACGGACCCAAATCGACAACGACAGTAGCTTGTTGAGCCAGGAGGCTATTCGGGCGACCGGTAATGGCCACGATCGGTGTGTATAGATTGCGAACGGACGGCAAAAGTCGTGTGATCTCTTCCGATTCACCGCTATACGACAAAATGAGCACCACGTCGTGACGTCGTATTCGGCCCAAGTCGCCATGAAGTGCTTCAACCGGATGCAGAAAATGAGCGCTGGTGCCTGTGGATGCCATGGTGGCTGCAATTTTTTGTCCGACCAAGCCGGCTTTACCCATCCCGGTCACAATCACACTGCCACGGCAAGCAAACAGAACTCCGGTAGCGCGACAGAATTCATCCCCCAGCCGGTCGGCGAGTGACAACAGCGTTTGCCCCTCCAACCGTACAATGTCGCGCGCGTAACGCAATTGCTCGAATCGCGAAAACACACCGATCGAAACAGCATCCATGCTTTTTTCCTCGAACCAATTCTTTGGAATGAGTTAGGTCGTCCAAAAGCGGCGACGCTCATCGATTTCGCGAAATCGATACCGGACGAACCGAATCGTAACAACGTGACTCGGGAAGGCGGGCGAATTGTAGCGTCGGGAGAATACGCCGACAACGCGAACCACTCGTGCCGTAACCCACGCTCGTGCTAGCAATTATCTAGCCTATAGCCAGCATTCGAGGAGCCGGATAAAATTCGAACCAGACAGAAAATCGGATCGGCGATGCCCGGCGGGCCACTCTACGTAATTTTAGACACGTTTGATCGTATACCGAGGACGGAAATGCAAACACCAACTGGCGATGCCTTTGGCGCACGGCGAAGAGCTTTGGAAGACGCCTTCTTTCAAGAACGGGACCAACAGTTAGTGGAAAAATTGCGACAAGAGCTGAAGATGAGCGAGGTTACCAAGCCCTTGTCCCTCGTTTCAGGAATTACCGACGAAAAAGTGCTAGCGAATCTGGTCAAGTCTGGAGTGAAGCCTGAAACGCTCGCGGCGCTCGGAATCATTCCCATGGTCCAAGTGGCATGGGCCGATGGGACAGTATCCAATGAGGAGCGAGATGCGGTCCTAAGGGCCGCCGCGGAAAACGGAGTTGAGAAGGGCAGTGCATCCTACGAGCTGCTCAACCAGTGGTTGCAAGCCGAGCCAGATTCCAAAATGCTCACCGCCTGGACGGAGTATTTTTCGGCGCTTGCTAAGTCGATGCCGCTCGAGTCGCTGGCGGTGTTACGCGAGCGGATCATTACCCGCTGTCGCGATGTCGCGAAAGCCGCCGGAGGCTTCTTAGGGCTGACAGGCAAGATCTCCAAAGCCGAGCAGGACGCGATCGAGGAACTGGAGCGGGCGATGGCGCGCTGATAACGGAGATCGATATCGAAGCGTCAGCTGGTTGACGCTTCGGTTAGTATTCAGCTTCAGGCAAAATCTAGTCGCAAGTCAACGCGAAGCGCTAAACTCTCCGAGTTACGACGATCCTGCCGGCATTAAGGCAGGAAACACCTAAAATTCGGGCCATTGCGACCATTTCGTTGCTTCGCCCTGTCTGGGAACTAGGATGAGGGTGGTTCGCTTTTTTTCGATTGCTGACTTGAGCCTGCGTCGTCGGAGTGTGGATGGGATCGTTCTGGACTGACTCGCGAAATCGTCTAAAAAAGCTATCCGGTTTTTCCGGATGGTCGAACGACTTTCGTACTGCTATTGAACGCACGCGAGGCTCGTGCCGCGGACCCCGTATCGGCCGATCTCTACGATTCGAAGCGTTGGAGTTTCGTGCGTTGCTCGCTCAATTACTTGTGGGGCCATTGGGCGATTTCGACAGCATTCAGGATGCCGTCGATCATGCTCGCGCAGGCGACATTATTCAGATAGCGCAGGGCACTTACGCCGAAAGCGTCGACTTATCTCGAATGGGTAGCGCAGTCAGCAGCTCCCCGGGAACCATTTCGCTAGTTGGCGCCGACACGGACGTGGTGCTTGCTCCCACGGCTGGTCCGGCAGTCTGGAATTCCAATACAGGTAGTTGCTGCTTTACGGGCTCGATCACGTTGAAGCGACTGATATTCCGGGCTACCGACGTAGGCGCCGAGCGCCGGGCGAATGGCGTGCACATCGACGGCCTAAAGGGTGACTTAATTGTATCGGACGCAACATTTAGTAGCATCGTCGATGATGCCCTGGTAATCGCTCGTGTAAACGGGTCGTTCGAAGTCAGGAACAACGAATTCGCCAGCACTGGGGACGGAGGCGAAGATACAGCGATTGTGATCGAGGATACAAATGGCGTTGGCTTCGTTAGCGGGAATGTATTTCAAAACGTTCGTGGCACGGCGATGAAATTGTCCCTGAACACCGGTGACGCCGCGATTGTCATTGACCAAAACACCATTAATGGCGACCCGGCCTTCTTAGCCAGCACGCAAAATGTTCTGTCCGCGGAAATTAGCTCATCCGTAGACCTTTCTTTCGTGAACAATCACGTGAGTGACGTAGGTGGTAGTGGCATCAACATTCAAGTTCGTGACGGTGGGGAATTCCATTCCCGAGTGCATCGCAGTTCGTTCGTCAACTTTGGAGGCGAGTCGGCCATACGTGTCGAAGTTCACGGCAATTCCACTACAAACATCAGTTTAGTAGACAACGTAGTCGACGCTGCGTTGGGCGATGGAATAGTGCTTGAGGCACACGAGTCAGCTCGGTTAAACGCCATAGTCAAAGACAACTTGCTGCTTTTGATTGGAGATGACGCGAACGACGAAGCAATTGTCCTAAGCAGTGATACCGGTGCCGCGGGAATTGTAAACGGGCTAATCGAAAACAACTCGATCTCGGACGTGACCAGTCAAGGCATCCACGTCAAAACCGTTGGCGCAGGGGGAGTGAACATATCGTTAATCAACAATGTTCTAAGTCAAACAAACACGGCTGGCGGCGACGCTTCGTTGCTGGTCGACAGCACGGATCAGGCGTCCGGATTGATTCGAGTCCGCATCGCCGATAACCGCATGATCGATGTGGGAGTTGTCGGATATCAGGTAAATCACTTGGGTTCGCAATCTCTTCGACTTGCGGGAACCGCGATCACGCCCGCTGCTGAAATTGAGGCTACTAATCAAGGCGGATCGGTCTCGGTCTCGGGACAAGTCCAACTCGTTCCTCCGGAAGACCACCCCTTGCCGCCTGCTAGTATTGGTGACTTCGTGTGGCGCGATTCCGATGGCGGCGGGACGTTTGACGAAGGGGAAGTTGGCGAAGAGCTGGTTGAACTGAGCATCGCTGGGACCGACGTAGCTGGCCGGTCGGTCGATCTTCGCACGCTTTCGGATTCGACGGGTGAGTATTTCTTCAGTGCGTTGCTGCCAGGAGACTACGTGATCACGATTGTTCCACCTCGAGCGACCGCGATTGCCGCGGCGCGTCGGGGAGACGATCCAACGCTCGATAATGACTTTGATCCCCAGACCAAAACAGCTTCCGTGCAGCTTACCGACGGCGATCGGGACATTGATGCGGCAATCTTAACCACGTGGCAAAACCCCAGAAACGCGATCGACGTCAATGACGACGGTTTTGTTTCACCGATCGACGCCTTGTTAATCATTAACGAT